>NZ_JBFRCY010000007.1:0-16543 GCF_052113305.1 Terriglobus sp. YAF25 | reverse complement strand
ATCCCAGAAGGGCGTATCGATGGCTCCGGGAAGCACGGCCTGGACGCGGATGCCCTTGTCCTTGAGCTCGTTGTAAAGCGATTGCGTAAGTGCGAGAACGAAGGCCTTGGTACCGCCATAGACGCCATTGAGCAGGTCGGGAGCGACGGCGACGATCGAGGCGATGTTGATCAGTGTGCCCTGCTTGCGATCGGCAAAACCGGGAAGAACCGCCTGTGTCAAACGTGTGAGAGCGGTCACGTTCAGGGTGATCATGTGCTCCATCTCGTCGGCTGGCGAGTCAATGAGTTTGCCGGTGGCGCCGAGACCGGCGTTGTTCACGAGAACCGTGATCTTCTGGTTGTTGCGAAGAATCTCTTCGATACGTGCGAGGTCGCTCTTGTTAGCGAGGTCGGCGGTGACAGTTTCGATCTTGCGGCCGGTCTCGCCGGCGATGTGCTGGGCATGCTGTTGGAGTTTGGCGGCGTCGCGGGCGACGAGGATGAGGTCATAGCCTTGTTTGGCGAGGCGGTCGGCGTAGACRGCTCCGATACCTGTGGATGCTCCGGTGATGAGTGCGATTCCCTTGCTCATTGTGTTTCTCCTATCGCGATCGTTGATCGATCTAAAGCAATAGAGTAGACCGGTCGGTCTAATGATTCAGGAAATTTGGTTTTTTTGTCATTTCGCAGTGACCAACGGGAGCGGAGAAATCTGCTTTTCCACCCATACGTTTAATTGCCAGAAAAGCCTAGAGCATTTTTCCTGTAGGTGTAGCCCGGGGCTTATGCATCTATGGGCGTTTTCCGCAATGAAAACGGGGTTTAGCAAGCAGAGTCCCAAAGGCAAGCTTAAGGAAGTTATCCAACGGAGCGTTGGAACGTTCTCCTTTGGCTCGCATCAAGGCGCCTTCATACGCATCCAGCAGTAGTCCGGCGAGTTCCTCTGGCTTTGCTGTACGGGCGAGGTCGCCCCGTTCCATCGCCTCTTCGAGGAGAGACGCGAGGCCCTGCCGCCATCCGGCAAAAGCCTGCTTCAGGGAAGCTTGAATGATGTCGCTGYGGTCGGCGATCTCAAGGCTCATGCCTCCCACGAGGCAGCCGCTGATCTTATTCTGCGGACCGTAGGTCGCGATCAGCTCTTCGAAGTAGCGGCGAAGGCGTTTGAGGGGAGCTCCCTTCGCTTCCACAACGACACGTTGCCAGCGAGCCAATTCGCCGGCGCTGTAACTTTCGAGCACGGCCTTGCCAAAGGCTTCCTTACTGGGAAAGTAGTGATAGAACGAGCCCTTGGGGATGCCGGCCTCATCCAGCAGCTCTTTCATCCCGGCGGCGCCATAGCCGACGGACCGCATCTGCTTCAGGCCAACCTCCAACAGACGTTCCCGTGTCCCTTCCGCCATGAACTGACTCTCCCCCTAGACCAACTAGTTAGACCAACCAGTCTAATCTTTCGATGAATTTCCAGGAAACTTCGATTCGAAGGAGGGGAGCGGGCGCGACGGACGATCCTCTGGTATGCTTAACAAGTTGGCTCGTGCGCGTGTTCCAGGCCCGCCGTTGTTGCAGCCGGCATCCTCACAATCAAGAATCGGGGAGTGGCTCAGCCTGGTAGAGCACCTGCTTCGGGAGCAGGGGGTCGGAGGTTCGAATCCTCTCTCCCCGACCATTCATACAGACAATTTTTAGGTAGACGCCCAGCAGTTGCTAGTTCCTTGTTGCTAGTTCCTTGTTGCTAGTTGGTGTTTCGACAAATTTCGAGATACCCCTTAGTGAAAGCCGGAATGAAACGTTTGACTGGCGCGATTTGGCGGAAACCGGCTAGAGCATTTTCCCTGTAGGTGTCGTGTAGGGCTCCCGCGTCGATGGGCGTTTTCCGTAATGAAAACGCCGCTGCACCCCCGCTCCGGGATACCCAACAACAGGGAAAATGCTCTAGGATGGCGTCGCATGAAATTTCTACGTTTGCTCCCCTTCGTAGTCGCGTTGCCGCTTGCCGCGCAGCAGCGCGTTGCCCTCACACCGCCCATGGGCTGGAACAGCTGGAATCACTTCGCGGGACGCGTTACGGATGCCGATGTCCGCGCCGCGGCCGATGCCATCGTCTCCAGCGGCATGAAAGATGCCGGCTACATCTACGTGAATATCGATGACACGTGGGAAGGCAAGCGCGATGCCAGCGGTGTCCTCCATACGAACGAAAAGTTCCCGGATATGAAGGCGCTGGGAGATTACATCCACTCCAAGGGCCTGAAGTTCGGCATCTACTCTTCGCCCGGACCGCAGACCTGCGCTCGCTTCGAGGGCAGCTATCAGCATGAAGAACAGGATGCGAAGACCTGGGCTGAGTGGGGTGTCGATTACATCAAGTACGACCTCTGCAGCTATCGCACCATCATGCGTGAAGCCGCAGCCAAGGATCCTGCCAACGGCGAGAAGATCCAGTCGGACCTGATGCGGCAGGCGTATCAGAAAATCTCCGACGCCATCCGCAAGACTGGCCGCCCGATGGTGCTCTCACTTTGTCAGTATGGCTGGGACGAGGTGTGGACGTGGGCGCCGGCCCTGGGCGGCAACCTGTGGCGGACCACCGGCGATATCAGTGACAGCTATCTCTCGATGTCGCAGATCGGTTTCTCGCAGGCTGGCCTCTCGAAGTATGCCGGGCCGGGACACTGGAATGACCCTGACATGCTGGAGGTCGGCAACGGCCGCATGACTGCTGAGGAGTACCGCACTCACATGAGCCTGTGGTCTCTACTGGCCGCTCCGCTGCTTGCCGGCAATGACCTGAGCAAGATGAGTGATGAGACCAAGTCGATTTTGCTGTACAAAGAGGCGATCGCGATCGACCAGGATGCGCTGGGGAAACAGGGTGACCGTGTCTGGGCGAAGGGTGCGCTGGAGGTATGGGCGAAGCCATTGAGCAACGGCAAAGTTGCGGTGGGTCTGTTCAATCGCAGTCTTGAGGCGGCGCCGGTGAGTGTCCGCTTTGCGGATGCGGGGGCGAAGAGCTCGGCTAAGGTACGTGATGTGTGGGCGGGTAAGGATCTGGGCACGAAGCAGGGTTCTTATACAGCCAATGTGGCGCCGCATGGTGTGGTGTTGTTGATTTTGGAGTAGAGGAATGTAAGGAGAACCGGGCCCCGCGGTGCGGGCCCGGTTTGTTTTTAAGATGAAAGCAGATCCCTTCGGGATGACAAAGTGTTCGAGCGTAGCTCGAATGTCTTGCTTAAGGGGACGGCTTCAGTCGTCCCATATTGAGGCCTTACAAGATTGCGGCTTTAGCCGCATATCTTCTCGCTTTGTTTCGGCACGGCTGAAAGCCGTGCCCTTAAGCAAAACATTCGCACCTTTGGTTCGAACTTGCTGCACGAAGTGCAGCGGAAAAGCAGATCCATCGCGTTCACTCAGACTGACAAACAAGATGGATCGAGCGAAGCTCGATCCATCTCTTGTACTAATCCGGTAGCAGGCGAGCAAGGGTGACGGAGAACCAGTTGCGGTCGTCGCGCCATTGTTTTTCTGCGCGGAAGCCGGTGTCGGCGAAGAGATCCCGCAGGCTCTGTGTGGTGAACTTGTAGCTGTTCTCCGTGTGGAGGGTTTCGCCGGCTTCACACTCGATGGTTCCCAGTGAGGGGAAGTGGATCGCCTGCCGCCGGAGGGCCTGCAGGTGCATTTCGATGCGGCTCTCATGCGGATTCCAGGTGGCGATGTGGCGGAAGGCCGAGAGATCGAAGTCTGCGCCCATCTCCCGATTCAGGCGGCGAAGTACATTGCGGTTGAACTCGGCGGTAACGCCGGCGGCGTCGTTGTAGGCAGCCAGCAGCGTCTCCTCGTCTTTGATCATGTCGGTGCCGAGCAGCAGCGCATCGCCGGGACGAAGGATAGAAGCGAGGTTGCGCAGAATGGAGCGGGCCTCTTCGGGCGAAAAGTTGCCGACCGAAGAACCGATATAGAGCGCTAAAAGACGACCATCCACCATCGGGCGATCCAAGGGATCGAGCACATAATTGCGGACCATCGGATGGACATGCACGCCAGGCAGGCGGCGTTCGAGCGAGATGCGAGCCTCATCGAGCGCGCTGGCAGAGACATCGACCGGGATGTAACGAACACCTCCCTGCCTTCGGACGACGTCTTCGAGAAGGATGCCGGTCTTGGTTGCAGTACCTGCTCCCAGCTCAAGAACCGACAGGCGCTGCTTCCCTGCCGCCGCGGCGATGATCGCCGCACCGTGCCGCTCAAAGAGAGCGCGTTCGGTGCGCGTGGGATAGTATTCGGGCAGTTCGGTGATTCGCTCAAAGAGAGCCGAGCCATCTTCGTCGTAGAAGAGCCAGGGCGAGAGTGTTTTCTGTCCCTCGCAGAAGAGTCCGTTGCGGACCTCGCAGGAGATGGCGTACTGCAGTTCAGGCGAGATACAAGCTGGAAGCATCGGGACTGCAGCGCTCATGCGTTGGCTCCATCGGCAAGGCGGATACCGGAGAATTGCCAGCGCGTAGCCGGCTGGAAGAAGTTGCGATAACTGACGCGAAGATGGCTGACCGGCGTGACGCAGGAGCCGCCGCGCAGCACCATCTGCGAGGACATGAACTTACCGTTGTATTCACCCAACGCACCCGGCAGAGGCTTGTAACCGGGGTAGCCGGAGTAGGCGCTGGCAGTCCACTCCCACACATCCCCGAAGATCTGGGTGAGGCCCGGTGTGATCGACGCCGAAGAAGGATGAAGCAGACCGCTCTCAAAGAGATTGCCTGAGATGGGACGCTGAGCGGCGGCATGCTCCCATTCGAACTCCGTGGCGAGACGTTTTCCGGCCCAACGGGCAAAGGCATCGGCTTCGAAGAAGCTGACATGACAGACAGGAGTCTCTGAGAGATTTTCCAGGGACTGCCAGCCGCGCAGCGTAAAGATCTGCCACTTACCTGCTTCATCGCGGCGCCAGTAGAGCGGAGCGCGCCACCCTTCACGCTCGAGGGTATCCCAACCTTCGCTAAGCCAGAGCTCGGGGCGTTGATAGCCTGCGTCTTCCATGAAGGCGAGGTACTCGGCACAGCTCGTCAGACGGGAGGCAAGCCGATAAGGCTCAAGGAAGACGCGATGGCGCGGTGTCTCGTTGTCGAAGCTGAACTCGCTGCCCGCATCGCCGATCTCCACCAGACCACCCTCGCAGCCGACCCAAGCGATGGGAGGCGCGGGAATCTCGGCAACCGGCAGAGCGCCTGCGACAAAGGCCGGGTGCAGTGGATTAGTGAAGAAGGCGTGCTTGATGTCGGTTGCGATGAGTTCCAGATGCTGCTGCTCGTGATGCAGACCGAGGAGGAGACGGCTGAGCGCGGCTTCGGGAGCGCCGGTCTCAAGGAGACGATCCATGGCCTCGTTGACATGACGGCGGAAGGCGAGAATCTCGTCGAGGCCGGGACGGGAGAACGAGGCACGGAGCTTCTTCTCCGGCATCTCTCCGAGCGACTTGTAATAACTATTAAAGAGCCAGAGGAACCGGTCGTCGAAGGGACGATAGCCCGGGACGAACTCGCGGAGGATAAAGGTCTCGAAGAACCAGCTCGTATGAGCCAGGTGCCATTTGGTGGGGCTCGCCTCCGGGCAGGACTGCACCATCATGTCTTCGGCAGTCAGGCTACGACAGAGTTCCTCCGTCGCGCTCCGTGTTTCACGGAAGCGCATACGCATGAGGCCCGCATTGGTCTGCTGTCCTGCGGCATCTTCAATCGGCATTCGTTGTTCCTCGCGTAAGGGATCAGATGCCACAGAGTGCGGGGTTGTTGCTCTTTTTAGTTTGCGGATTCAATGCAACAAGTTAAGGAAGAAAGTAGGACGACTTTTTAACTCGGAACTAAGTTTGCCACGATCTCTGTTACACCGTGCTGAAGAGTTTTGCCAGACCATAGGCCGCGGTCGCTGCCAGGCCGCCGACCAGAACCGTCTGTGCGGCGCTGCGCAGCCAGTGTGTCCCCAGAAACCGACCCTTGACCGCGCCAAAAAGCGCCAGAGCCAGCAGAGTAATGACCACCGAGAGCTGCAGCGCTTGGGTGGCACTCGAGAGCACGATATACGGCATAAGAGGAACAAGACCGCCGGCGACGTACGAAAAGGCGATGGTGGCTGCGCTGACGGTGGCCCGGCGAGGATCGGGTTCGTCGAGGCCGAGCTCGAAACGCATCATGAAATCGACCCATGCTTTGGGGTCACGCTTCAGCGCCAGCAGTACCGGCTCGCTCTCCTGCCGGGTGACGCCGTACTGCTGAAAGATCTCGTAGATCTCCTCTTCCTCGTCGCGGGTGTGGGTGACGATCTCGCTTTGCTCACGCTTGCGCTCAGAGGTATAGTGTTCGGCGTCACCGCGAGCGGCCAGGTAGCCGCCCAGCCCCATGGCCAGAGAGCCGGCCGCGATCTCAGCCAGACCGGCTAGTACTACCAGGTGAGTGTTGGCGACGGCTCCGCTGAGACCAGCGGCCAGGGCGAAGGGGACGGTGAGTCCGTCGGAAAGTCCAATGACGACATCGCGGACCGTATCCCCGGACAGAAAGTGCCGCTCATCGTGCACTGCGGGATTCATCCTTTGGAGTGTATCGCCATGACAAAATTTCCTCTTGCAAAACGCGTCTTTCGGCAGGGGAAGCCGTCTCTTGCATTAGACATTCCCGTAAGAGGTATGACCACCATGACACATCTGGCAATCCGATTCGCATCTCTGCTTGGAGTTCTCGCCGTCCCTGCCGCTCCGGTAACGGCTCAGATGATGGGTGGCGGCCCGATGGGTCCCGGAGGCGGACAGGCGGTTCGAGGCACGGTTACCTCAGCCACTGCAGACAGCATTGCCATCAAAGGCGACGATGGCGCCAGCTATAAGGTCGTAGTCACGGTGAATACCCGGATCATGCAGCAGCGCGAGCCGGTAAAGGCCGCCGACATAAAGCCCGGCGAATACGTTGTCGCGATGGGTCAGGCCGACGAGGCGACCAAAGAAGTCCACGCCGGCGTGGTGATGGTGATGTCCGCCGAGCAGGCGGAGCAGATGAAGGCGCGCGCCGCCGAGCTGCAGGCAAGCCTGGGCAAGACCTGGATCATGGGAAAGATCACGGCGATGGATGAGACCAAACTGACCATCGAGCGGCCGGACAAAGTATCGCAGGTGATTGAGGTGGATGAGAACACCTCAATGCATCGCGGAGGCCGGGGGGCCATGATGGGCATGGGGCCTGGAGGCGGTATGGGCGGTGGCATGGGTATGCGCCGCAACCAGGATGGGCAGAACCAACAGGGACCGCCGCCGTCAGAGGGAGAGGCCATTACCTTGGCCGACATTAAGGTAGGCGACAACATCCGGGCGGAGGGAGCGTTGAAGGGCAACACCTTCGTTCCCAAGACGCTGAATGTGCTGCCGCAGCGTGGCCAACGTGGACCAAGGCCCGGCGGCGAGCAGAACCAGCCGCCACAGCAGTAACATCATTGGCCCTTAGCTTTTCGCGGCTGCCGGCTGCTAACCGCGGGCCGACGAAGTGTATCTAAAAGCCGCATTTGACGTTTGGAGATCGATATCGTGCAAACGGCATACATTGCCATGGTGTCTCTGGCGCTGCTTTCCCCGGCAATCGCTCAGGAAGCTACCCCTGCGGCGGCCGCGCCTCAGACTGCGCCCCAAAGCGCTCCGCAGACCTCGCCACAAGGTGCAATGCAAGACGCCCCCGGCGCCCCCGCGGCAACAGCAGAAGTACAAGGCGGCATTATTCGCGGTACGGTGAAGACCGGCAATACTCCTCTTCCGGGTGTTGCGATTACGGCCACCAATACGCTGACCGGCAAGAAGTACACGACCAGCACGGACATTACCGGCGCCTTCCAGATGGCGATTCCGAAGAACGGCCGTTACGTGGTCAAGGCGGAGCTGGCGGCTTTTGCCCTGGACACCAAAGAAGTGCTGTTCAACGCGGCCTCTCCGCGAGAAGCGACCGCAGCCTTCGGTCTGCAGCTCGCCAGCCGCGCGGCCGCCGCTGAACAGCAGCAGACAACCGCCGCCTCGCGCATCCAGAACGGCATGCAGTCGCTTGCGATGGCCGGGTTGGGCGATGCGAATACGTCCGATGCCTCAACCGGAACGGCCAATACCGGCGTAAGCATGCCCACGATGAGCGGTATGGGAGATAACTCCGCTACCGAATCCGTGGCTGTAACCGGGCAGATGGGTCAGACGAACGGTCTGGCGAACTTCAACGAGGAAGAGATTCGCAACCGTATTGACGACGCCATGGCGCAGGCACGGCTGCAGGGCGGTGGACAGGGCGACCAGATCAATGCAGTGGTGAACATGATCGGCGGCATGTTGACGGGCGGAGGGCCGGGGGGTGGTCCAGGAGGTGGAGGCCCGGGCGGCGGTGGTGGAGGCTTCGGTGGTCCGGGTGGGGGTGGCGGCTTCATGATCGCCGGCGGCGGCATGGGGCGCGGCGGTTTCCGCAACTTCAACCCGACCCAGTTCCACGGCTCGCTGTACTTCCGCGGAGGCAACGGAGCATTGGACGCCACCAGCTATTCGCTGACCGGCAATCCCAATAAGCCGGACTACTCCAACAGCACCTTCGGTCTTTCACTCACCGGCTCACCGTATATCCCCGGTCTGTTCAAGCCGAACACCAAGCAGTTCTTCTTCCTGAATGCACAGGGCACGCTGAGCACGACACCGACGAACCTTTACGGTACGGTGCCGACACTGGCGCAGCGCACCGGTGATTTCTCGCAGTACCGTCCCGCCAGATCGACTGCGATCGTACCGATCTACGACCCTCGGACGGGAGCGCAGTTCGCCTGCAACGGCCAGACGAATGTGATCTGCGCAAACCGCATCACCTCGCAGGCTGCTGCGCTGCTGAACTACTATCCTGCGCCAAACCTGTCGACGTCGAACTCGCAGGGATATAACTACCAGACGATCGCGACCTCGCAGAGCAATCAATGGAATATCAATACACGCTTCATTCGTAACTTCGGACAGGCGAGCGGCCCTTTCGGTGGACGCTTTGGCGGTGGCGGCGGAGGTGGAGGGAGACAGGGCGGAGGCAATGCAACCAGCCGCCGGCAACAGCAGCAGGCCCTGCGGCAGAACATCAATATCGGTTTCAATTACTCGAACTCTGACTCCGCCACGCCGAATATCTTCTCTGCCCTGAATACCTCGGGAACCTCAACCGGATATGGTTTCAACCTTGGCTACACTATCGGTAAAGGGCGGCTGAACAATAACGCCACGCTGAACTGGAACCGCAGTAACTCGATCACGACCAACCTGTACACCAACCAGTCGAACCCGGCATTGGCTGCCGGYATCCTGGTGGGAACAGCAGCGACGCAGGCGAATCCCTTCTACTACGGCCTGCCATCGCTTTCGATCACGAACTTCACCGGCTTTTCGAGCAGCTCGCCGTCGAACCGCGTTGGCCAGACCCTCTCGTTCTCGGACTTCGTAGGATGGAACCACGGCAAGCACAACTTCCGCTTCGGCTTCGATCTGCGGCGCGTGCATAGTGACTCGATCGGCGGCAACAACACGGTCGGTGCATTTACCTTCTCCGGGTATGCGACACAGGCGCCTGGCAGCACCAACGGGTCGGGCGCGGGCTTTGCGGACTTCCTGCTCGGTCTGCCGCAACAGTCACGCATTCAGGCGGCCCTGTACAAGAACTATCTGCGTGAATGGGTCTATGACGGGTATGCGCAGGATGACTATCGTGTTGCCTCGGGCCTGACGCTGAACTACGGCCTGCGCTATGAGTACTTCTCTCCGTACGTGGAGAAGTACAACCACCTGGTAAACCTCGACCACAACGCCGACTTCACCGCAGTGTCGGTTGTTCAGCCCGGCGCCAACGGGCCCTATACCGGCAGCTTCCCGCGGTCGCTGGTGAATCCGTATCGCGGCATGTTTGCTCCGCGGGTGGGCCTTGCGTGGCGCCCGAAGTTCATCAAGCAGACCGTGGTTCGTACCGGATACGGCATGAACTACAACACGACGCAGTTCGGCAGCTTTGCCGGCTCGCTGTCGAACCAGCAGCCCTTCGCTGTCACCCAGACCAATATCGCCAACCAGCAGGGATGCGGYGTGCTACAACTGGCGAGCGCCTTCAACTGTTCGACGGCGGCGGTGCAGAACAACTTCGCCGTCAACCGCGACTACCGGCTGGCGCGGGTGAATATCTGGAACCTCGATATTCAACACACCTTCGGCCTGGGCATCGTGATGAATGTCGGCTACAACGGGACCACTGCCGGCGACCTGGATATGCGCCGAGCTCCGAACCGCACAGCAACCGGCCTGACCACCACTGGAGCGCAGGCGTTTACCTATGAAGACTCCTCGGGTTACTCGCGCTTCAACGCCCTGAGCGTAAACCTGCGCAAGCGCATGCAGAAGGGCATCAGCATGGGAGCGACCTATCAGTACGGCCACTCCATCGACAATGCCAGTTCGATCGGCGGAAGCTCAGCCACGGTCGCGCAGAACGATCAGAGACTTGATCTCGAAGAGGGCAACTCCAGCTTCGATGTGCGGCATAAGGTAACGGGCAACTATGTTTTCGAGCTTCCCTTCGGACCGAACCGCGCCTTCCTGGCAAGCGGCGGAGCGTGGTCACACATCCTGAATAACTGGAATATCTCGGGCAACTTCACCTTTGCTACAGGCGGTTACTTCACACCGCAGTATGTGGGAACCACCGCGCAGACGGCGACGGGCGGCAACTACACGCTGCGCCCCGATCGAGACTTCTCGCAGTCGATTGCCGGTCAGGGAAGCGTAGGACGCTGGTTCAATACGGTGGCGTTCCTCACCGAATCGAACCCTACGCACTTCGGCAACTCTTCACGCAATTCGATCCGCGGTCCCGGGACGGTTTCCAACGATATAGCGTTGGCGCGTAACTTCAGCTTCGGCGATACACGCGGGCTGGAGACGAGGTTCTCGGCGACGAACATCTTCAACACCGTGCAGTACTCCGGCATTAACAGCACGGTGAACTCACCCACCTTCGGCCAGGTAACAAGTGTGGCCGCGATGCGGCGCATCACCTTCCTGGCACGGTACCGGTTCTAGACAAGAGTCGCGGATGAAGACAGAGACGATGAAGAGATATTCCGGATCGATGAAGCTTACAGCGGCCCTTACCCTGCCCATGCTGCTGGGTGCGAGCACGGTTGCACAGACGGCAAGCCAGGTTCCGAATCAGCAGCCTGGCCAGGCGCCGGTCTTTACCATCTCTGTACGGTCAGAGATCGTGCTGACGAATGTGGTGGCACGCGACAAACAAGGCAATGTGGTGAAGGACCTGAAGGCGACTGACTTCACCGTCTTCGAAAACGGCAAGCCGCAGAAAGTCTCGACCTTCGACTTTCAGAATGTCGATTTGGCCGCCGCGCTGAAGGAGCAGACAACGGTGGCCGGAACCACGAGCATCGCCAAGATGCTTGAACGCTCGATCGGTGAGGACAAACAGGCACTGCGCGATCACCGCCTGATCGTGATCTTCTTCGACCTTTCGTCGATGCAGCAATCTGATATCGACCGCGGCGTGGACTCGGCGAAGGAGTACATCAACAAGAAGATGGCTCCGGCGGACCTGGTCGCCGTGGTCTCAATGGATACTTCCCTGAAGCTTGTGCAGGACTTCACCGCCGAACGGCAGTCACTGCTGCGTGCCGTGGGCAGCTTCAACGGCACCGAAGGACAGGGCTTTGCCAGTGGCGGTAATGGCGATTCCGAGGGTACGGCAGACGACGCCTCTTCGTTTGTCGCGGACGACTCCGAATACAACGCGCTGAATACCGATCGCTCTCTGTATGCCATTCTGCAGGTCGCGAAGTCGCTGGAACGTGTCGATCAGCGCAAGTCGCTGCTGTACTTCTCCGGCGGCCTGACACGCAACGGGATCGAGAACCAGGCCTCGCTGCGGGCGGCTACGAATGCCGCGACCAAGGCCAATATGAGTATCTACTCGGTCGATACGCGCGGCTTGCAGGCGCTGCCGCCGGTAGGCGATGCCTCAACCGGATCGACGCGCGGGACGTCGGCTTATAACGGAGCGGCGATGCAGTCGCGTCTGGATTCGAACTTCAGCTCGCAGGAGACCCTGGCTTCCCTCTCCTCGGATACGGGCGGCAAGGCATTTTTCGACTCGAATGACTTCGGTCCGGCGTTCCAGGCGATCCAGCACGATACCGAGGCCTACTACATCATCGGCTTCCGCTCTACGGATCAACGGCGCGACGGCAGCTTCCGCAAGCTGCAGGTCAAGATCAATCGTCCTGACATCAAGCTTGACTATCGGCCGGGCTACTATGCGCCTGCCGACTTCCAGCACCAGAAGAACGAAGACCGCGAACTGGCACTGAATGAGCAGCTCCGCTCGGATGCACCGGCGGTGGATGTTGCCGTTTACCTGCAGGCCCTGTACTTCCGACAGAACGATAACCACTTCTTCGTTCCGGTATCGCTGATTGTGCCAGGCTCGCAGATTCCCTTCACCGAGGTAAAGGATCAGTCGAAGGCGACGATCGACATTATCGGAAACGTGAAGAACGCGCAGCAGATCGTCGTCGGCTCCGCGCGTGAGACGGTGAAGCTGCAGCTTGACGCCAACCAGCAGGTACAGCGGAAGAACATCCAGTACTCGACCGGCTTCTCGCTGGCTCCCGGACGGTATCACCTGAAGTTTGTGGTGCGCGAGAACCAGAGCGGCAACATGGGATCGTTCGAGACCGATATCAACGTTCCTGATATGAAGAAAGTTCCGCTGAAGCTTTCGTCGGTGCTGGTAGCGAATCAGCGGACACCGAATAACAATCCGCGGAACCAAAGCCTGTTGGTGCGGGATGGGCAGCAGTATGTGCCGAATATTCCGCACGTCTTCCGTCAGGATCAGCACCTCTACTTCCTGTACGAGGTTTATGACCCCGCCAAGCCTGCGAGCAGTGCGGCGGCGGCCACACCTCCACCGACACCTGCGGGCATGCAGCGCAGGCCCGATCCGGCAGCGCATGTGCTGACATCGATTGAGTTCCTGAATGCGGCGGGAAGCAAGGTCTTCGAGACGCCACTGATAGAGGCGAACGCGGTGAATATTCCGGACCGCAATGCCGTCGGCTTCCAGTTCGATGTGCCGCTGGCGCAGCTTGCACCGGGAAGCTATATCTGCCAGGTGAATGTGATTGACGACGCGGGTGGGACGTTTACGTTTCCGCGGATGGCGATGATGATTACGGCTCCGGTGGCGGCGCCGGCTGTTCCGGTGGCGACGCCGACAGCTGCCGCTAAGCCGGGAGAGTAGGTTGGGAACAACGGATCGAGCTCTGATCGATACACCCACATAAGCTTCGCGTATGTGGGCACCCGGCTTTCCCTGAGCGGGCTGACATACCTAATAAGGCAACGAATTCGTTGCCCCATTCTTTCGCAAAGCGAAAGGGTGGGGTGTCGAGCGAAGCGAGATCCGCGTTTCGCCGGTACGAAATGAAAAACGGTCGCGCGTAGCGCGATACCCCACCCTTCGCGGTGAAGCCGCGAAGAATGGGGCAACGRGTGTATTGCTTGTTCGGGAGGTGTGGCTCCTTGCCCACCCTAACTTCGTGAGGGCGGGGCACCCGGGTAATAGGGGAATGGGTGTTCTACAGCCCGGCCAGAAAGGCGCGGTCTTCATCGGAGAGGTCGGCCTTGGCCAACAGGTCGGGGCGGTTGCGGGCGGTCTTCAGAAGCTGTTGTTGCCGTCTCCACTTGCGTACCTGGGCATGATCGCCGTTGGCCAGGACTTCCGGGATAGTATGGCCGAGGAACTCCGCGGGCCGGGTGAAGTGCGGGTAGTCCAGAAGGCCTCCGCTGCCGTGGGTGGCTTGCGGGCTTTCGAGGGTGTGTTCGATCTCCTCATCGCTGTGGCCGAAGGACTCGAAGCGGGCGGAGTCGGCGTTGCCCAGAACGCCGGGCAGCAGGCGAGTGACCGCGTCCAGGATGATGGCTGCACCCAGCTCGCCGCCTGAGAGAACGTAATCTCCGACGGAGAGCTCGCGGTCGCATAGAAGTGTGTTGACGCGCTCGTCCACGCCCTCGTAGCGTCCGCAGATCATGGTGATGCGTTCCAGCTTCGATAGCTCATGCGCGATGGTCTGGCTAAACGGCTTCCCGCCGGCGGCCAGCAGAATGACGGACTCACGTGCGAGGTCGCGTTCGTCCAAAGGGGTGATGCCGATCGACTCGGCGCACTCGAAGATGGGCTGAGCTTTCAGCACCATGCCTTCGCCGCCGCCGAAGGGGCGGTCGTCCACGGTGCGATGGCGGTCATGCGTAAAGGCGCGCAGGTCGTGGGTGTTGGCAGAGACCACGCCTTTGCGGATGGCCCGGGAGACCACGCCGTAGTCGAGGGGGCCGGCGAAGAAGCCGGGAAAGATGGTGATGAGCTCGAACCGCATCCTGAGAGTTCAGTGTACGTCCCCAGCGAGGAGGGGAGAGGGGGTGTACTTCGCCGGGGCGGGTTCGGTATAGTCCATACCGAACCGTGTGTGAGCCCGTTTTGCGTTCCTGAGGCGTTTTCCGGGGACAAATCCGGTCCGTTGGGATAACGTTTTCTTAAACCCGTTCAAGGAAGATACATGCGAATGAAGTGGATGGCAGTTGGCCTCAGCGCGCTGGCGCTGGGGGTTGCGGCGGCGCAGCAGCCGGCGAAGCTGAGCGTGGACACCACGCAGAAGACGGCTGATGTGAGCCCTACGCTCTATGGCCTGATGACGGAAGAGATCAACTTCAGCTACGACGGTGGCCTGTATGCGGAGCTGATCCGCAACCGCACCTTCACCAATCGCTGGCCGCGGTTTGAGTGGTGGCGTGTGGTGACCCAGGGCGAATCCTCCGCGGTGGTGGAGAACGGCGACAGCGGGCCCAGTGCGGCGCTGCCTAAGAGCATGAAGCTGGTGGTGCGCGATGCGTCGAAGGGCAATGAGGCGGGCGTCTCCAACGATGGCTACTGGGGTATGGCGGTACGGCCCTCCGCGATCTATCACGGATCGTTCTATGCCAAGCCAGCGGGGGTAGGAACGGCACACATTCGCCTGATCGCCAACCAGACCGCAGCGACACTGGCGGAGACGACAGTGCCGCTGACCGACGGTGACTGGAAGAAATACGACTACACCTTGAAAACCGGCGCTGGTGTGGTTCCGGGCAAAGACAATCACTGGGAGATGACGTTTACCCAGAAGGGCAGCATCGAACTGCAGTTGGTCAGCCTGTTCGAGCCGACGTTCAACAATCGCGAGCATGGCAATCGTCCTGACCTGATGAAGATGCTGGCGGCCATGCACCCGAACTTTCTGCGCTTTCCCGGCGGCAACTACGTCGAGGGCAACACGCTGGCCGAGCACTTCGACTGGAAGAAGACCATCGGGCCGTTGGTGGATCGTCCTACCAAGCGGACCTCATGGGGCTATACATCGAGCGACGGTATGGGCCTGCTCGAGTTCCTGGAGTGGTGTGAAGACCTGAAGATGGAGCCGGTGCTGGCCATCTTCGCCGGTTACACGCTCAACGGCGAGCATGCCGAGGGCGAGGCGTTGAACCCGTACATCGCCGAAGCCCTGGATGAGATCGAGTACGTGATCGGTGACTCGAATACCAAGTGGGGCGCGATCCGCGCGCGTGACGGCCATCCGGAGCCCTTCAAGCTGCGCTTCATCGAGGTGGGTAACGAAGACAACCTCGACCGCTCAGGAAGCTACATCAAGCGCTATCCGCCGTTTGAGAAGGCCCTCCGTGCGAAGTATCCGCAACTAAAGCTGATTGCGACTTCGTGGCAGCACGGCGGCTCGCCGGACCTGGTGGACGATCACTACTATCAGACTCCGCATGAGTTCTTTGACCTGGTGCACAAGTACGACAACGGCGATCGCAACGGACCGARGATCTTCGTGGGCGAGTGGGCGACGCGTACCGGCTCGCCGACACCGGACTTCGGCGCTGCGCTGGGCGATGCTGCCTGGATGACCTCCATGGAGCGCAACGCCGACCTGGTAGTGATGGCCGCGTATGCGCCATTGTTTACGAACGTGAACCCGGGCGGCATGCAGTGGTCGAGCGACTTGATCGGCTATGACGCGCTGCATTCGTATGGTTCTCCCAGCTACTGGGCGCAGGTGCTCTTCAATGACCATCTGGGAACGCAGGTGGCGAAGAGTCAGGCCGAGGGAGTAGGGAACCGGTTCTTCTGGTCGGCGACGGTTTCGCCCCAGAAGAAGGTGCTTTACCTGAAGCTAGTGAACGCCAGCGACCGTCCGCAGGCGCTGACGCTCGATGTGACTGGAGCCAAGGCCGGCGCGGCGGTCACCAACACCATGCATGCGGCGACCTGGTATGTAACCAACGCGATCGATCATCCGGAGACCATCAAACCGGTGAAGGGAACGGCGACGGTTACGGCGGGTAGCTGGAAGCATGTCGTGGGGCCGAACACCATCGAGGTAATCGACATTCCTCTGAAGTAAAGTCCTTCCCCAGAGGGGGAGCGGGCGGGGCGCGCAAC
>NZ_JBFRCY010000006.1:0-16431 GCF_052113305.1 Terriglobus sp. YAF25 | reverse complement strand
CACGTCTGGGCAAAGCRCTTGAGCCCTATCATCTCTACTGGATGGAAGATCCGACTCCTGCTGAAAACCAGGACGCCTTCCGTCTTATCCGCGAGCATACGGTGACGCCCATTGCCACCGGCGAGGTCTTCAACTCCTTCTGGGATGCGCATGACCTGATTCGCAACCAGTGGATCGACTATCTGCGCATGACCATCGTGCATGGCGGCGGCATCACGGCGCTGAAGAAGGCTGCCGATTTCGCTGCGGTATATCAGGTGCGTACGGGATTTCATGGAGCGACGGATCTGTCTCCAGTCACCATGGCGGCGGCGTTGCACTTTGGTTTGGCGATTCACAACTTCGGCATCCAGGAGCACATGCCACATACGAAGCTTACGGATGAGGTCTTCCCTCATGCGTATACCTTCAATGCCGGGTATATGCATCCGGGAGATGCTCCGGGGCTTGGTGTGGAGATTGATGAAGCGTTGGCGGCGAAGTATCCGTATCAGCGCGCGTATCTGCCGATTGCGCGGAAGCTGGATGGTACGTTGACGGACTGGTAGTAACTCTGTAACTCCGATGTATCCTGGTGCCCCAGATCCGGGGTCCACGGCGAACTTGTTCGCTGGGGTGGTGTCCCTCGGGGACCTGGGCATTCGCGTTACACGCGAACCGTTTTTGTTATCAATCCCACAATCAAGCGGTGAGTTTACTTCGATAAACGGCGGTTCGAGCTTCGCTCGAATATCCCACCCATCGCGTTGCGATGGATGGGGCCCCCAGTGTATGGGTTGTCGTGAACTACTGCACGACTACGTCCATGCCGCGGCCGGTGTCTTCGACGGTGCGTGTCTTTGTTGGGGTCGTGCCGTCGATGACTTCAACGTGGATCTCATGCCACCAAGGTCGGTAGTCTCCTTCGTGCCGGCCGATGTGAATGCGTACCTGGCCGTTACTCTGCTGTTCGCAGGTGAAGCTCATGCGCAGGGAGTGCCCATTGCGATAGGCGAAGCTTGTGCCGTCGTCCTGGTAGATCGATCCGTTGCAGTGCTCGCCCGGATAGACGCGTAGCGTCAGGGGTCCCTGTGGTTTCTCTTCGGTGCTTTGAGTGAGCGGAGCCAGTGGGAGGATTGATCCTTCACGAACATACACCGGAAGCTCTTCCAGCTTTGGTGTGATCATGATCGGTTTTACCGCTGCAGCAGCATCACGAATTTCCAGATCGCGCGCCCCTGTTTGGGTGCGCCGGTCGAGCTTTTCGCCGGTCCAATAGTCGTACCAGATGCCCGCAGGAAGATGCAGCTCGTAGGGAGCAACCTCCTCTGGAGAGGGGGATGGAGCGATCAGAAGGTTTGCACCGAACATGTACTCTCCACCGCCTGCGTCCAGGTCCATTGGATGTCCGTCTGTGGATGCGTGAGGGAACTCGAGGAAGAGCGGRCGCATGATGGGCATGCCGTCGTGCGAGGTCTCCTCTGCTGCGGTGTAGAGATATGGCAGCAGACGGTACCGTTCTTCGATGTAGCGGCGGCGAATGGTCTCATGCTGCGGTCCATCGACCCATGGCTCGTGATCGCGTGTGCCTTTAGCGGCGTGGTCGCGATCGATTGGTTGAAAGGCTGCGAGCTGCAGCCAGCGTGTCAGCAGATCGGGAGAAGGCGAGCCGGCAAAGCCGCCTACATCGGCTCCACTCATGGAGAATCCGCTGAGTCCAAGGTTCAGCAGTTGTGGAACAGTCTGACGTAGATGATTCCAGGTGGAGCTGTTGTCTCCGGTCCAGGTTGCAGCGTAGCGTTGGCCTCCGGCATAGCTTGCGCGCGTCAGCACGAAGGGCCGCTGATTCGGCTGCAGCTTCAGCAGACCTTCATAGGTTGCCCGCGAGTTCTCCAGACCATAGATGTTGTGGATCTCGAGATGCGTCGCGGTGCGCTTCTGAAAGCCGGGCTCATCGATGCGATGCTGCACATCGCCGGGCATTGTCTTTGTCGGATAAGTGAAGACCGCGGGCTCATTCATGTCGTTCCAGAAGCCGGCGACTTTTTGTGAAGTAAATTCTTTGTATAGCCCGCCCCACCACTCGCGTGTGGTCTTTTGCGTGAACTCCGGAAAAACCGAAGGTCCCGGCCATACCGGTCCAACATAGGTCGAGCCATCCGGGTTCTTCACAAAATGGTCGCCGGCTGTGCCGCTGTCATAAGGGGAATAGCCTTCGTTCGGCGCTTTGGCGATGTGCAGGTCGGTGATGACCACCAGGTGAAACTGTTTACGCGCCAGTTCGCTGACCATGGAGCTGAAGTTCGGGAACTTGATCTGGTCGACGGTGAAGGGCCGGTTCTTCTGCTGGAAGTCGATGTCGAGGTAGAGGGCATCGGCGGGGATATGGTCAGTTCTCAACCGATCCGCAACCTCCATCAACCGAGACTCCGGCTCATAGCTATAGCGCGACTGCTGGAAGCCGAGGCTCCACAACGGCGGCAGCGGTGTCGGGCCGGTGAGCCAGGCATAGGCCTCCACCACCTTCTTCGGATCGGGACCATAGATCAGGTAGTAGTCGATCGGTCCGTTCGGCGCTCCAAAGGAGTACGCATCCGGCATCTCCCGCCCGAAGTCGAAGAAGCTCCGCCACGTATTGTCGAAAAGCACCCCCAGCGCGTTGCCCGACTGAAAGCTGATGAAGAAGGGAATGCTCTTGTAGATGGGGTCGGTCGATTCCTGCCAGCCGAAGTTGTCTGTGTTCCACATGGTGAACGCCTGTCCGGCGCGGTCCAGGGGGCCGGGTTTGTCTCCCAGGCCGAAGAAGTGTTCGTTGGGCCACTTCCGTTTGTAGATGCGGAAGCGGTCTCCCTGCCATTGCACTGGCTCGATGTCCTGCTGCAGCAGATGTCCCGCGCGATCGGTGACGGCCAGCCGCAGTTTGTCGTCGACGGTGACTTCAAGAGCGGAGGTCTCGAAACCGCCTACGGTGGGAGTGACGTTGACCTGTGCCGTTCGCGCCTCGGGAAGTACCGCCCACGAGGCATCCTCGGGTGCATGTCCACTTCGCCACATACGCACCCGCAAGACATCATCGCGCAGTGCGGTGACGCGCAGCGTGCTGTCCCCGGCCGTAAACTCTCCTCCGTTCGGCAGAGGTTTGCTCTGCGCGGGTTGGGAGAGGACCGGCAGACAGGAGAGAAGCAGGGCAACCAGGGACAGGAGACGCGTGCGCATGGTGGCAAGAAGACGGAAATCTCACGCTTCGCCGCAATGCTTCGCGAGCCAACTGTCCTTCATTTCTGCTTCACCCATTAACTCTTTTGGAATCAATGGAGAACGCGAGGAGATGAACCGATTATTTCCCGTCGAGATCGAGCATGTAGAGGTTTCCGGTCGCGGTGCGGGCACGCACGAGAGGCACGTTGTCCGGGGTAATGCCGGAGAAGAAGTAGTCAGCGATATCTCCCGTGCGGAAGCTGGTCAGGCTGGCAACCTCCTCCAGCTTTCCATCGGGGATGGAGACGCGATAGATCGGCTGGGTGTTTGCCATGAAGGCATGCAGGTAGATCGCCCGGCTGTCGGTCGACCACACCGGATCTGCCACGGAGGTCGTGGCCAGCGTCTTCCATGTCTTCGTTGCGACGTCATAGAGCACCAGCCTGCGCTGGTCCAGGCTGATAGCGGCGATGTAGCGGCCATCCGGAGACCAGCGTGGGCTGAAGTAGCCCTCCGAGTTCGGAATCGCTTCGGTCTTATGAGTCTCCAGATTCAGCAACTGCAGGTTGCGGGTGGTGCTCTCCATGCCCATCAGGTCGGTGACCCGCCCGAAGACCAGAGTCTTTCCGTCGGCAGACCAGGAGGGATCGCCGGCATTGCGATTCTCTTGCAGCAGGGCGGTTGGACTGCCTCCATCTGCCTGAATCGTATAGAGTTGCCACGCCTTTCCAGGTTGCCGCGCCATCAGGGCGAGCTGCTGGCCGTCGGGTGACCACTGGGCAAGGAAGACCTGCATCGACTCCGGGGTGAGCTGAATCTTCTCGGTTCCATCCCTGCGTGCGCGCCATAGCCGTCCTTGCGGATCGGTCCATGCCACCCATTGGGAATCTCGCGAGTAGGTGACCCGGCTAGCGTTGGCCAGGAAGGCTCGTTCGGGCAGAAACTCCCTGCGCGTGGCGTCAAAACGCTGCAACTCCGATCGGGAATCAAGGCCAAGGAAGAAGATGAGGTGGCCGTTGCGGGCAGCGACCGGAGCCTGGAAATCCAGCGGGCCGTTTGTGATCTTCGTTGGCGCCGAGCCTCCGTTGTACTGCCATAGGTCGGAGTTGCCGTCATGCGAGGACTGGAAGATGTAGTACTTGCCGTCTGCGGTCCATGTGCCGCAGCACTCGTTCGCCGGCTTTGACCAGTTGGCCAGGAGGGGTGTGGGCTTGCGTGACTTGGCATCCATCTCCCACAACGACTGAGTGTGGGCGATAGGATCCAGGATGGTGAACCGAAGCATCTTGCCATCGGGAGACCAGCGCAGCCAGAACGCCCGTCCGAATGGAAGCGTGGCGAACGGGGTTGAGGCGCCATCCTGCAGACGGGTGATGGAGAGCTGTGATCCGGCAGCGTACAGAATGCCGGAACCATCCGGCATCCAGGTCGCATCGTGTGCGTTGATATTCGCTACCCGTAAGGCTGACCCGCCGCCGGTCGGGACCACCCACAACGGCTGTTCGGATTCCGGAGACAAATGGCTACGCAGCAATAACTTGGATCCGTCGGGCGAAAGGTCGCCAAGCGATGGAGCAGCGATCTCGCTGGGCACTGGCAAAGGCATCGTCTCGCYGGTGTTCACGAAGACCTGCGACAGAATCGTGCGCCCATTCTCGATCTGCCCGGTGAAGATGCGCACCCCATCGGTAGCTGCCGAGGGAAAGCTCTCCATTGCAGGGGCTCCGGGGGAGATGCGACCGTGATGAGTCAATTGAGTAATGCGGTCGGGCTCCCCTCGTCCGTGAGACTGGGCTAGATAGAAGCCAACGCCCGCGGCTGCAAGAACCGCCATCAACCCCACCCCGAAGAGCACGAGACGAATGTTGGATGGAGAAAAGAATGTTCGTTTCCCGGGGATGATCTCCGCAGGCGCGGTAGAAGTTTGTGCCTCTGACGGTACGGTTGCCGGTGTCGCGGGAGCCTGTGCTACGGCTTGGGAAGGATAGGTAACCGGAGCGATAAACCTGTAGCCGCGGCGGGCCAGGGTCTCTACAAATCTTGGGTTATCGGCCGAGTCGCTCAGCGCTTCGCGGATCTTATTAATAGCTGTGCCCAGGGAGTGATCGAAGTCGACGATCGTGTCTTTGCCCCACAGGCGCTGCTGCAACTCTTCCCGGGACACAACCTCACCGGGGCGCTCGAGCAAAATGCTGAGCACTTTGAAGGGCTGACTCTGGATTTTGATTCGGTGGCCAGCCTTCCAGAGCTCGCCCGATTGCAAATCGGCCTCATAGAGCCCGAAGGATACCCGGGTTGGGCTCTGGACCGTGGATGCCATCGTACTTAACCTCGCGCCAATGACTGTATCACCGATGTGAAACCAGCGCGGTTCGAACCCCGACAGTCGTTGATCGCATCCATATAAGCGGCTCAGGAATAAAGAGTTATCTGATGAAGAAGAATTGAACGAAAAAAGGCGGAGCGTGGATTGCGATGAGTGGTGCGAAGGCGACATGGTTCGCATCGCAGCCTGAATTTCCCAGATTTTTGCGGACTCCGATCCGTTGAGGAACAGGCGGCCTTTTGGAGGCACGTTATATGAAGACGACACATAGCCCTGAGACAAGAAGAGGGTTCGCCGGAGTTTGGCTCGCCATGGCTCTCTGCCTGGCAATGCTGTTCCCCGGTTTGCTTCTGGCACAGTCCGACACAGGACGTGTGACCGGAACGGTAACCGACGCAACCGGAGCTGTGATTCCCGGGGCGACCGTAACGCTGGTCAACACCGACACCGGCGCGACACAGACGGCGACCACGAATGGAGAGGGCTTCTATAACTTCTCGGCCGTGGTTCGTGGCAACTACCGCGTCGATGCCACTATGACCGGTTTCGCCAAGAACACACAGACCTTCGTCCTGCAGGTCTCTCAGGTGGTGGCCGCCGACTTCCATCTCCCTCCCGGAGCGCAGAGCACCACGATCGATGTCACCTCGGCTGCTCCTGTTGTGAATCTCTCTACTTCTTCCACAGGAGCCGTAGTCGAAGGCCGCCAGGTGACCGAGCTTCCGATCAACGGACGCAACTTTACCCAGTTGGCCACACTGGTTCCGGGGGTGACGCGCGGTGCGTTCTCGAGCGATGCCTCCGGTCGTAACGGCAACTCTGAGACCTTCCGTTACAGCGACAGCGGCGGCGCCGCTATCTCTGCCAACGGCATGCGCCAACAGGCCAACAACTTCCTGCTCGACGGTACGGATAACAATGAGTCGCTGGTCAACGGCATCGTCTTCTTCACTCCGCCTGAGGCGATTCAGGAGTTTCGCGTTGATACTTCGGTAGCTCCTGCTGAGTTTGGCCGCGCCGGCGGCGCGATCATCAATACCTCGGTGAAGTCGGGTACCAATGCGATTCACGGATCTCTCTTTGGCTACTACCGCAGTGCTGCCTTCGATGCCAGTCCGAACTACTTCAACCCGACTGCGGTGAAGCCCTCTTTTCAGAGGAAGCAGCTCGGCTTTGCTGCCGGCGGACCGATCTGGAAGGACAAGATCTTCCTCTTTGGCGACTACCAGGCGCTTCGTTTGCGGCAGCCGCAGGATACCGGTTATCACACGGTGCCGACGGCGCGTATGCGTACCGGTGACTTTGGCGAGTTGCTGGGCCAGGATGTCACGACGACCCCGGATGCGACGCTTACCGGTTGCACCGCGGTAAAGGTCGTGGGCGCGATTTACGATCCGACCACTTGCCTTCCCTTTACAAACAACGTGATTCCAACAGCACGCCAGACGAAGGCTGCGACCAACTACCTGAATGCGTATCCGCTGCCTTCGCGCGGTGGCCTGATCAACAACTACTATGTGGTGCGCAATCAGATTCGCAACTTCAACGACTTTGACGGCCGCATCGACTTCCGCATCTCGCAGAAGGATTCGGTCTTTGCCCGTTACAGCTATGGGCAGGACAACTATGACGTCAACAGCGAGTTCACAAATCTGCCGGCCGGCTTTGCGTCAGGTGCGAACGTCAGCCATCCTCGTGGTGTCGCAGCAGGGTATACGCGCATCTTCACAGCGAACCTGGTGAATGAGTTCCGCTTCGGATATGTTCGCCCGCAGTTCGGCTACATTCCTCCAATGTTCGGAACGCCGGTCTCGCAGAACCTCGGCATTGTGAATGCGAACCGCAATGCGCTGCTGGGTGGCGGAGCTTTGATCGGCGGCAGCAATACGCAGATCGAGTACACCGGTGACGGTGGACCGTATAACGTTCCTGAGAAGACCTACCAGTATGCTGATTCGCTGAGCTGGACCCATGGCAATCACGCCTTCAAGTTCGGCGCGAACGTTATTCGCCGTCAGGTCGATTTCTTCCAGGGTAACGACGCCAAGGGCTACTTCATCATCGGCGGTGTGAACTATCCGGGAACGGGCCGCTTCACCGGCTATGAGACCAGCGAGCTGRTCGCCGGCTTTACTGATTACCGCATCGGTTCGGCCAGCACCTACTTCAAGACCTTCAGCTGGGAGACGGGTTACTTTGCCCAGGACGACTGGAAGGTGAACCGGCGTCTCACACTGAACCTTGGCCTTCGCTACGACCTCTATACCTATCCGTACGAGCAGGACAACAACCAGTCCAACTATGACGTCGCGGCGGGTATTCTGCGCGTGGCCGGAACCAACGGCAACTCGCGCAGCCTGATCGATACGGATAAGAACAACTTCGCTCCACGCTTCGGCTTTGCCTATGATCTCTTCGGCAATGGCCGCGCTTCGCTGCGTGGCGGTTACGGCATCTTCTACTTCGTCGATCGCGGCGGAGTCGGCAACCAGTTGAGCAACAATCCCGGCTACAACGGCTTTAGCGAATATCGTGCGACGGATGGATATCGCGTCACCTTCATGGGCCAGGGCGCACTGCGGGATAACAACAGCGCCCACGCCACCAATGCTTTGCCGCTGCCGCAGTTCGGTCCTGGCTCCGTGAATCTGAACAATCCAACCAACGTCGGTCTGATTGCACAGCCGAAGAACAGCCAGAACAGCATGGCGCAGARCTGGAATCTGCAGATCCAGCAGCAGCTCGACCATACCACCAGCATCAACCTGGCGTATGTCGGTACCAAGAGCGATCACCTGATGACGTGGTTCAACCTGAACTCGCCTGTGATTGGCGGCACTGGAAATGGCTTGTATCCGACTCGCGGCACCATCACCTATGGCCTCGCGGGAGGTTCGAGTCACTATAACGGCATGCAGATCTTCGTGAATCGCCAGATGTCGGCTGGGCTGCTCGCGACTGTGGCTTACACCTGGTCCCACACCCTCGATAACTCAAACGGCGCGTTTGCGACGGGCACTTCCGGCGCTGGGTCGCGTGTCTTTATTACCTCCGGTGGTCCTAACCTGCGCGCTAATTACGGCAACAGTGATCAGGATCAGCGTCATGTCTTTACGGCGAGCGCTCTGTATCAGCTTCCGTTCGGACGTGGCCGCACCTTTGGCCGCAGCATGAACCGTGCGCTGGACGAAGTGATTGGCGGATGGCAGACCAACACGATTATGTCCTTTGCCAGCGGTACACCGATTGACCTCGATCTGACCGGCGGGACCATCGATATGCGTCCCGACCTCATCTCCTTCCAGAAGGTAGGCCGTTCGCGGATCACCGGTGCTACCAATACTGGCAACCAGACGTTCTTCAATGCGGTAGTGAAGGCGCCTCCGACCAATGCAGCCGGCATGTACACCCGCATCGGCACGCTGAGCCGTAACAAGTTTACCGGTCCTGGCTACAACAAGGTGGACTTCTCCGTCTTCAAGAACTTCTCCATTACGGAGCGGGTGAAGGCTGAGTTCCGGGCACAGGCGTACAACGTCTTCAATCATCCGCAGTTCAGCAATCCGCAGACGAATGCCTCGCAGGCCGACTTCGGAACCATCAATAGCATCCGCCAGTACTCCGAGCGTCAGTTCGAGCTCGCGGGACACATCAACTTCTAATCAACCCTGATGCAGCTGGAACGGCACCGCGAGAGGGCGGTGCCGTTCGTTTCTCTATGATATGGAGGCGGAAGTGAACTGGAAGATACGTGCATGGGCTGCGGGTGTCGCGTGGTGTGCGGCTGCGGCCTACGCGCAGAACGCACCGCAGAACGCACCTAAGATCGAAAAGATCGATCCACCCAACTGGTGGGCGAATATGTCCAAAGCCATGCTGCTGGTGAAGGGTGAGAATCTCAGCCACGCGACATTCACGCTGAGCGATGCACACCTACGCATTGCGCAAGTTAAGAGTTCGCCCAATGGTCACTGGGCGGAGTTGTGGCTGAGCGCTTCGCCACAGAAAGCAGAAGAGGTCACTATTTCGGCTCGCAATACGGCTGGAAAGGGAAGCGGTACATACAAGTTTCTTGCGCGGCGTAGTGCCTCTGATGGCTTCGCCGGATTCTCGTCGAAAGACGTGATGTATCTCATCATGACGGACCGCTTCGCCGATGGAGATATATCGAACGATACAGTGGGCGATCGTGAGAAGATTCGCGGATGGCATGGCGGCGATCTGCGTGGTGTGATGCAGCATCTTGACTACCTGCGGGAGCTTGGCATCACGACGCTTTGGCTGACGCCGGTCTATCAGAATCATGAGGCCGACAGTTATCACGGCTATGGCGCGACCGATATGTACGCCGTCGACGAGCACTATGGTTCGATGGACGATCTCAAGGCCCTCAGCGCTGCGCTGCATCAGCGTGGTATGAAGCTGGTGCTGGATACGGTGCCCAATCATGTCGGCCCGAAACATCCGTGGGTGGAGGATGAGCCCGAGCCGGACTGGTTTCACGGCACCCGTGCAAAGCACAGCGTGGCCCAGGGAGACTTCAAGCCGCTGACTGATCCGCATGCCTCCTGGCGCGACCAGAAGAATGTCACTGAGGGATGGTTTGCCGACATCCTGCCCGATATGAACCAGGAGAATCCTGTGGTCTCGCAGTACCTGACTCAGAACGCTGTCTGGTGGACGGAGATGACTGGAGCCGATGGACTTCGCCTCGACACCTTCCCGTATGTTGGCCGCAGCTTCTGGTATGGCTTTCACGCGCAGTTACACAGCTTGTATCCAAAGCTGACGACCCTGGGGGAGGTCTTCAATCCGGATGCAACGATCGTCTCGTCCTTTGCCGGAGGAGTGACGCGCAACGGCATCGATACCGGTCTCGATACGCCCTTTGACTTTCCCAGCTACTTCGCACTGCGGGACGTCTTTGTGAAGGGAGAGCCCATGACGAAGCTGGCGGAGATGCTACGCATGGATACTCTCTATCCACATCCTGAGCGTCTGACACCTTTCCTCGGTAATCACGACACAACACGGTTCCTCTGGGAGAAGGGCGCCATGCTGCCGCGGCTCAAGCTTGCCTTTGCGGTGTTGCTGACCATGCGGGGCATGCCGCAGATCTATTCCGGCGATGAGATCGCGATGACCGGTGGAGAAGACCCCGACAACCGCAGAGACTTTCCCGGTGGCTGGGCAGGCGATAGCCGGAACGCCTTTACCGCCGGCGGCCGGAGTGCGCAGCAGGCAGAGATGCATGACTGGGTGCGTGAGCTGGCAACACTTCGCAGCAGATGCGATGAGCTGCAGCGCGGGGAAGAGCAGGTCCTGCTCGCGGACAAAGACACGATGGTCTACGTTCGTGGCGATGCTCTCAATCTAGCAGCGGATGGCAAACGCAGAGTCGTAGTCGCGATCAATCGGTCGCAGGAGACCCGGTCGATCCAACTCGCAACGTCCGATACTAGTCTTGCCGGTGGCAAGACGATCGACATGCTGCTGGGGAATGGCACTGCTAACACTCCCGGCGAGCAGCTCGAGCTCAAACTTTCAGCGGAGTCGGTCACGATCTTCAGCATCCGCTAGCCACTGTTGTATCCCTCCCTTGCATCTCCCATGGGGAACGCTACGGCGTTCCCCATCTTTTTGAAACCCGCTGGAGCATTTTCCTGTGGGTGTAATGTAGGGCTTCCGCATCTATGGGCGGTTTCCGCAATGAAAACGCCGCTGCACACCCCTTCCGGGATACCCAGTAACAGGGAAAACGCTCTATAGTCAGGTACAAATGTCTCGCATCGGATCAGCCATCGTTGCCGGCGCGCTGCTGCTGTGTCTTGTCCTGCATGCCGCGCCCGCGTCTGCTCACACCCACTGGAAGCTCACCTGGAGCGATGAGTTCAACGGTGCTGATGGTGCGCCGCCGGATCCGACAAAGTGGTCAATCGTTACGGGTGGCCGTGGATTCGGCAACCATGAGCTGGAGCAGTACACCGACCGCAGTGAGAATGTTCACCAGGAACGTGGTCATCTGGTGATTATGGCCCGCAAAGAGGCATTCACCGGAACGGACGGCATCGCGCGTGAATACACCTCGGCTCGTCTGCAGACGAAAGGAAAGTTTGCACAGAAGTACGGCCGCTTCGAGGCTCGTATCCGCATTCCGAAGGGACAGGGGATGTGGCCGGCGTTCTGGCTTCTGGGCTCCGATATTGATGCGGCAGGTTGGCCGGCGTGCGGCGAGATTGACGTCATGGAGAATGTCGGCTTCGAACCCATGAAGGTGCATGGCACGTTGCACGGTCCACGCTACTCCGGCGACAGCCCGCTGACCGGGGCATATACGCTGCCTCGCGGAGCGTTCAGCGATGACTTTCATGTGTATGCGGTCGAGTGGGATGAGCACGAGATTCGTTTCTTTGTAGACGGCCACCTCTATGAGACCCAGACGACGGATAGTATTCCGGGAAACAAGCGCTGGGTCTTCGATCATCCCTTCTACCTGTTGCTGAATCTTGCGGTCGGTGGCGACTGGCCGAAGAGTCCGGATGCGACGACACAGTTTCCGCAACAGATGCTTGTGGACTACGTTCGCGTCTATCAGCCCCGGTAAGTCATACTGTTTGCGTAACCGCTGGAGCATTTTCCCTGTAGGTGTAGTGTAGAGATTCCGCATCTATGGGCGTTTTCCGCAATGAAAACGCCACGGCACGCCCATTCCGGGATACCCTGCAACAGGGAAAATGCTCTCAAAGGAGTTTGCTGAGATGTTGCTTTCTTTTTCCCGGCGCAGATTTGCGCAACTCTTGGGCGCCGCCACCGCGGCGCTTCCGTTCCGTGGAGTCGATGCACTCGCAGCAGCTCCTGGGGACGCTGCCGTCCGGCCATTGGCTTTCCCAAAGGGATTTCTCTGGGGCTCTGCGACCGCTTCCTACCAGGTAGAAGGCGCCGCGAAGGAAGATGGGCGAGGGCCATCGATCTGGGACACTTTCTCGCATACGCAGGGAAAGACGCATAACGGCGATACCGGTGACGTGGCCGACGACTACTATCACCGCTATCGCGATGACATCCGCCTGATGAAAGATCTCGGGCTTACTGTCTGCCGGTTTTCGGTGTCGTGGTCACGCATCTTCCCCAATGGCACGGGTTCGATAAACCAGCAGGGTGTTGATTTCTATAAGAAGATGGTCGATGCCATGCTGGAGGCTGGGATTCAGCCTTACTGCACGCTCTATCACTGGGATCTTCCGCAGGCGCTGCAGGACAAGGGGGGATGGGAGAACCGTGACACCGCGCAGGCATTCGCGGACTACGCAGGGTATGTGGCCTCCAAGCTCTCAGACCGCGTGAAGCATTTCATGACGACCAACGAAATTCGCAGTTTTGTCGAGCTCGGTTATCGTGAGGGAATTCATGCTCCGGGATTGCGCCTGGACCGCGCAAAGGTCGCGCAGATCGCGCATCATGCGGTGCTGGGGCATGGACTGGCTGTGCAAGCCATCCGCGCGAAGGCGGCGAGCGGTACGCGTGTCGGCCTGGCGGAGAATCCGACTGTCACCAATCCCGCGATCGAGACGGAAGAGCATATTGCAGCGGCACGTAAGGCCTTCCGCGAAGAGAATGCGATGTATCTCTCGGTCATCATGGAAGGTCGTTATACGGACCTGTATCTGAAGCAGCTCGGCGCCGATGCTCCGAAGTTTACGCCGGAGGAGCTGCGTACGATTGCGAGCCCGTTGGACTTCCTTGGCATTAACGTCTATGCGCCCACCTATGTCCGCGCCGATGCCGGTGAGCGGGGATATGTGATGATCACGCCGCCATCCTCGTTCCCGAAGATGGCCAGCCCGTGGCTGACCGTGGGGCCGGAGAGCTTGTACTGGGCTCCGAAGCTGATTCACGATCTCTGGAAGGTGAAGGAGATGTACATCACTGAGAACGGCGCGTCTTCGGATGATGTGGTTGCTGCGGATGGTCACGTTTACGATACCGACCGCGTGATGTATCTCCGCAACTATCTGACGCATCTACAGCGTGCCATCAGTCAGGGTGTTCCGGTAAAGGGATACTTCCTCTGGAGTTTGCTGGATAACTTCGAATGGGCGGATGGATACAGCAAGCGCTTTGGGATTGTGTATGTGGATTTCGCTACACAGAAGAGGATTCCAAAGTTGAGTTCGCAGTTTTATGCCGAGGTGATTCGGCGTAATGCGCTGGGGTAGAGATTAATAAAATCATTTTGTCTTTGACAGGAAACTTGGGGCAATCCCTGCCCACCCTAGCGTTGCGAGGGTGGGGCACCCTGCGGCGAAGCTGCTGACGCATGAAAGCCGTGGGCTGAATGCCCACGGCTTTCATGTAGCTCTACCTTATTGCGCGAGTTCGAAGCGTAAGGTTCCGCCCTGCTTCAGGGCGTCGTGCGTGAGTTGGGAGTCCGTGATCTTCTTGCCATTCCAGGTCACTTCGCGGACGGTGAACTTTCCGGCTTCGACGCCTTTCGCGATCACGTGCAGCTTCTGTCCGTTGGGTAAGGAGACAGTCGCATCGTCAAAGCGTGGAACGCCCAGCGTGTAGACCGGTACGCCGGGGCATACCTGGTAGAGGCCGAGTGCACTGAGTACGTACCACGCGCTCATCTGGCCCGCGTCGTCGTTGCCTGCAAGGCCGTCGGGGCCATCTTTGTACTGGCTGTCCAGAATGGCACGCACGTGTTGTTGTGTTTTTTCCGGGGCTCCGGCCAGCGCGTACAGATATGCGATGTGGTGGCTGGGTTCATTGCCGTGTTCGTAGTAGTTCTTCGCGAAGAGCTCATCGAGCTTGGCGACAAACTTTTCCCGGCCGCCAAGATACTCCACCAATCCAGGCACATTTTGCGGAACGAAGAAGGTGTACTGCCATGGCAGGCCCTCGGTGATCCACGAGACATGGACTGTTGGATCGAAGGGGGCGGCCCATGATCCATCGCTGTTGCGTCCGCGCGCGAAGCCTGTCTTCGGATCGATCACGTTCCGCCAATTCTCTCCGCGCTTTGCAAAGAGGGCTGCGTCTTCGGTATGTCCCAGGGCCTTAGCAAAGCGGGCCAGCATGGCGTCGTCGTAGGCATACTCCAGGGTGCGCGAGACCTGTTCGTTCTTATGGAAGGCGTCATCGATGTGATCTTCCAGCGGGATATAGCCGTACTTCAGATAGGAGTCCAGGCCGCGGCGGCCTTTGCCGTCGAGATACTCGGCGCGATCCTGCGGCATGGTCAGTGCGTTCTTACGCATCAGCTTGTAGGCGCTCTCGGTGTCGAAACCACGGATACCCTTCTGCCATGCATCGACGATCATGGAGATTGAGTGGTCGCCGACCATCTCGGAGGTGTAGCTGTTCCACGCCGGGAAGATGGGCAGATAACCGCCTTGCTCTCCCTTGGTAATGATCGACTGCAGCATCGAGGCTTCAAGCTTCGGATCGAGGATCATCATCAGCGGAGCCTGGGCGCGGAAGATATCCCACACCGAAAAGTCATCGAACTGTGTCTGGCCGGCAGCCACATGTTCCGGCGTTCCATGATCGTGGAAGCGGGGATACGTGCCGCTCACGTCACTGTATGTACGGGGCTGCAGCATGGCGTGATACAGCGAGGTATAGAAGACGGTCTTAGCCGGGTCGTTGCCGGCGATCTGGATGCGGCCCAGCGCATCGTGCCATGCCTTGTGCGCAACAGTCTCGATACGTTTGGCGTCCCAGTCGGCAATCTCTGCGTGAAGGTTGCGCCGCGCCTCCGCTTCAGAGACGAACGAGCTTCCCACGCGTACTGTAATGGTCTCTCCTTTATGGACGGCGCCGAAGTGCAGATATGCGCCGAAGCCGGGCCTAGGAGCCGAGACCGGATTCGTGGCAGCCGCAGCCGAAGCTCCACCGGTGGAGGTCATCATCTTCGAAACAACAACGACGCCTGCGGGCTTGCCGTCACCAACCTGCTTCGTAACGCCGTCATGCGCCTGGGCGCCGATATACGTTCCGGCCGAGGTGACCGGATGGTCGAACTCGGCAACATACCAGGCGCTATATCCAGCAGACTTACCGGAGCCGGCGTACTCGCGGCGGATCGGCACCTCTGCCGTTACTTCTTTTCCGGCCGCGCTTACATTCACCCAGCCCTCGCCGGCGCGGGCATTGTTCTCAAAGACCACCCATCCATCGGCCGCATCTTCAGTGAAGGTGAACCGAAGAATGCCCGCGCGCGAGGTGGCGGTGACGTACGCGGTTGCGTGAGCATCGGGCAGATCGACCGTGTAGACATAGGGAGTGGCATGTTCGCTACTGCGATCAAAGCTGGAAGAGCGTTCGACCGCGTCTGTCTTCAATGTGCCGGTGCCGGGCATCAGGGCCACGCTGCCGTAGTCAGGAACACAGCTCCCGCTCAGAAAGTGGGTGGCGCGAAGCCCCTGGATCCGTGTGTCGGGGAAGTAATACGGCGCGATGCACTTGATCTCTCCCGCACGCGTCTGCGGCGTCCAGTGGGTCATTGCGAAAGGGACGCCGACGGCAGGATAGGTCTGGCCTTCGTTCTGTGTCCCGGTGAGCGGATGCACCAGGTCTTCCGGCGTGGTCTGGGCGAAAGAGGGAAGGCTAAGCAGGGAGGCAACAACGAGTGGGATCAGTCGGGACATAGGTATCACAGTGGCTTCAGGATCGTGGAGCGGTGAGAGATGGCGCATGGCAAGGCAGGGCAGGCTATGAACCTGCCCTGCCCGATAGGAAACGTCTAAGCTTTTTTGCCGGCGGCGAGTTCGCCGATGGCATTGACGAAGCGGTCCAGATCCGCGAGCGTCGTGTAAACGTGGGGCGTGACGCGGATGCAGCGCACTCCCTCATAATCGATGCCGACCGTATGAATCTTGTAGCGGTCGAACAATGCGTTCATTAATTCTGCCGGTGTATAGCCC
>NZ_JBFRCY010000005.1:0-17605 GCF_052113305.1 Terriglobus sp. YAF25 | reverse complement strand
CTTCCGCGCTGACCTGGCCGTCTCCCAGCACCGCAAGCATCAGCTTTTCGCGGCTGTTTTCGAAGAAGCGGCCGATCACATGGCGCACTTCGCTCTGCTGGGCATCGTGTTCGGCGACCACCGCTGTATAGAGGAAGGCACGGCCGTCTTGACGGTGCTCGACGTAACCCTTGGATTCGAGGATGCGAATCGTCGTCAGGACGGAGTTGTAGGCCAGCCGCCCATCGGCAGGCATGGCCGAGACAAGATCCTGAACGGAGCATTCGCCTAGCCGCCACAGCAGGCGCATCAGCCGGAGTTCGGCCTCGGTGAGCGTATTGGAGCGGCGTGGCGGCATAGCGTCTCAGAGAGATGGACGGGCAACTAATGTTTTAGTTAGCACCGGGAGAAAATTCTCAGGCCGCCGGCATCGGAGAGCCAAAAGTGCTTCTGACTAAGCCGTTTGGCCGAACAGGCTGCGCCTGACGGCCGCTTCCAGTTCCTTCGTATCTATCGGAGGGGTCTCAATCTTTACGCTCGGAGCGGAGACAGGAGACGGTTTTGAGACGAAGACCGGGCGATCGGGGATCGCCGAAGCCAAAGCTCGAGGTGACTCGACGGGGGACTTGCGCCGGGGAGTATAGGTCCGCTTTTCTTTTGGAGGCAGTACGATCACCGGCGGTTCACTCCGAGGGGAGGTCCGTTTCTTCGAGGATGTCTTACGAGCTGTCTTGGGTTCTACGTCAAGCGTATTGGACAAATTCTCGACGAAATCGCGGATATGGCGAAGCCGTTCTAATTCTGTATCGATTTCGCAAATGATCCAGTCAATGTCCATATCTTAAGAATAGCCGACGATTGGGTATGTTTTGCTGTGTTGATTGTTGATCGGCAATTTAGAAGTAATCCAAAGGTAATTGGATTCACTCCCGCCTGTGAAGGATACTTGACGGCGTGGGTCTCCATCGCAAAACAATTGCCCTGACAAACAGCTCGCTTTCGGTGAGTATCGCACCGGAAGAGGGTGGCCGCATCAGATCTCTGGTTTCGCAGAGCAGCGGGATTGAGTTCCTTACGCAGTCAACGAATGAGAATCTCCGCCTGAAGCCGGGCTACGATGCACAATTCCAGCATGGCGCTTGTGCAGGAATCGAAGAGTGTCTTCCGACGGTAGGTATTTGTGACGACACAACCGCAGGTGGCCCCGTTCCCGACCACGGCGATTTCTGGCAGCTCCGCTGGAAGGTGACCGCACAATCGGCAGACCATGTCGCTCTCGCGGCGAATGGGTTCAGCCGCCCTCTGTCATTCCAGAAGGCGATCTCGCTGCAGGTGAGCGGCCTCTCCATTCACTATCGTGTTCAGAACGTCGGCCAGAGTGATACTTCGTTCCTGTACGCCTGCCATCCTCTCTTTGCGATCGAGCCTGGCGACCGGATCGTGCTGCCGCCTGAGGCGAAAACGTTGCAGTTGACCTACTCCCGCGCAGGAAGAATGSGACAGCCCGGCGATCAGGTCACTTGGCCCGGCAACGGAATCGACACCGTTCTTCCTGCAGAAACAGGAGAAGCAGAGATGCTCTACACCGATACATTGAGCACAGGCCGCTGCGGCCTGTACCGATCGGAAGGGAAGCAAGGGCTGATCCTTTCGTTCTCCCCGCTCGCGATGCCGTATCTCGGTCTCTGGTTCTGTTACGGAGGATGGCCCGGTGGATCGGCGCCTCAGCAATACGCGGTTGCTCTGGAACCGACCACAGCTCCATGCGGCACCTTGAAACAGGCACAGGAGCAAGGACTCGCTTTCCAACTAGCGCCCGGGGAGGATTTCGCATGGGATTTGGGAATCCATCTGACGCCCACAGGAATCACGTGGGAGGCATTCCGGAAATCAATCCAAGAAAGATAGGCGGTTTTCTATTTCAGGCTACCGGACTCAAGCTCACTCTCGTCCTCTGTCTCAGAGATGCGGCCGGCAAACAGCGGTAAATTGCTGCGCAACACGATGTGAGGTGCGAGCTGTACGACCGGAGACTCAAGACTGCCGCGGGTGAGGTAGGTTACGAGGTTCTCAAAGGCCACCTTGCCCTGCGTGAAGGGGCGTTGATAAAGCGTCGCCAGAACCTTGTTGGATTTAATAAGCGTTGCAAGCTCCTGGAACAGATCGGTTGCAACCACCTGGACTTTGCCCAGCAGCCCAAGCTCTTCCAGCGCTTCGATGACGGCGATGCTGTTGGCCGTGCTGAGATATAGCCCCTCAGGGTGACCCTTCTGACGCATCAGCGCGAGCGCCTGCCGGTAAGCCTCCTTAGGTTTTTCGTGACTTTCGAGCGTGGGCATAAGTGTTAGATGGGGCGCCTGGATGGCCAGCGTTGCCGCAAATCCGCTCAGCTTTTCCGCATGATCCAGCGTGGACAGCTCTCCTGTAAGAATGGCCACATTGGCTTTGTGCGGCAGCTTATGAGCCAGCAACTCCGCCGCAATCGAGCCGCTGATATAGGCATGTGCGGAGACGGACCCGATGCGTCCAGTATCGGGAGCATCGCTGCCGACACACATCATCGGCGTGCCCCCTCGTGAGATCTTACGAATCAGTGGACTGAATCGCTGAATGTCTCCCGGAAGAAAGATCAGCCCGTCATACTTCCGGGCATGCGCCGCTTCAAGCGCCTCAACATCGCCGCTGCCAATGCGGGGGTACTCATGAAACTCGAGGGAGATCTGGGAACCCATTGCCGCATTCGCGGCGGCGCGGATGCCTGCGCGCAACGGATCGAAGAAGTAGGAGATGTGTTTTGGCAGAACAACACCGATCGAGATGCGGCGGTTCAGCTTCAATGCCTGTGCCGCGAGATTGGGCTTGTACCCCATCTGCTCGGCCATCTTGAGAACGCGAGCTTTTGTCTTTTCACTTACACCGCGACGTCCATGAAGGGCACGGTCCACGGTTCCGATCGAAATGCTCAGAGCCTCGGCAATATCTTTAATGCTGATACTCTTCGGTTCATCGTTCATGCGGGCTTTGATCCATTCCTCGAAATACGGGTTATTCTCACTGAAAACCGGCGTCTCTGTCCGCGTCGTTTAACCCTGCAAGACGCCTGCCTCAATCTCCTCAAGACTGCGGCCCTTGGTCTCCGTAACCGAAGTCGCAACCAGAATGCCCCCGAGGATACAGATTGCGCCGTACCCCGCGAAGACCCACGCTGTACCCAAACGGCGATTGAGGATGGGGAAACTGTAGGTCAGGGCAAAAGAAGCGATCCACAATGCACTGACGGCGATGGAGACACCTTGAGCTCGAACGCGTTGGGGAAAGATCTCAGAGATCAGAACCCAGGTCACAGGAGCAAGTGTCAGCGCGTAGCAGCCAATCGCGCTCAGGGTAAGTACAAGGACTGCGATTCCGCCCATACCGGCTCGATACGCAATCGCGCACAGAATATGAGAGACGGCGATTCCTGCGCAGCCGAAGATCATCAGCTTACGTCTCCCTATCCTGTCGATCAGGAAGACGGCTGCGATAGTAAAGATCAGATTGATGGTTCCGGTGATGACGATGTTGAGGAAGATGTCGTTGGCGCCGTAGCCGGCGTTGCGGTAGACCTCCGCCGCATAGTTGAAAAGCACATTGATCCCCGTCCATTGCTGCAGGACGGCCAGGGCGATCCCCACAAGCAGAATGCGACGGACAGCGGGAACCGCCAGCTCTTGCCAGAGGCTGGTCGCAACCTTTTGTTCCAGATGCAGTGTGCGGTCAATATTAGCTAACTCCGCCTGCGCATAGGCCTTGCCRCCCACTCGCTGAAGCGTATGTCGGGCATCGTCTTGCCGGCCGCGGGCGGCAAGCCAGCGTGGGCTCTCTGGAAGCCATAACGAGGCGAACGCGAAGATGGCGGATGGAATCACGAGCGCGATGAACATCCAGCGCCATCCGTACTGCACATTCCATGACGAGAAAAGCATGTCCATGGAGGCATGTTCCGGGATGGGCTTCGCCAAGAGCCAATTGATGAGCTGAGCAAGCAGGATTCCTACGACGATCGCAAACTGATTCAGGCTGACCAGTCGCCCGCGGAGCGAGGAAGGGCTCACCTCGGCAATATAAAGAGGCGACACATTGGAGCTGAGCCCAATCGCGATGCCTCCTGTAATTCTCCACACAATGAAGCTCGTAAACGTATATGCCCAGCCTGTCAGGATGGAAGAAACCGCGAACAGCAGCGCGGCGATCAGAAGGACGGGCTTTCTTCCAAAGCGATCCGCAAGCGAGCCTGCAATCAAAGAGCCGGCAAGACAGCCCACCAGGGCACAACTGTTCGCCCATCCCACAAGATTGGCGGAGGTGAGATGAAAGTAAATCTCATAGAACTCTCGCGCGCCGCCAATCACCACCCAGTCATAGCCGAAGAGCAGGCCGCCCAGCGCTGCGACGATGGCGATACCCCACACATACGTCGTCTTCTCTGCTTCGACAGAACTTCCTGTCGTGGCAACCTCTATCGGACCGTGCATGATTCACCCATAAGCAGCCTGCGCATATCGATGGCTCCGCTATGACTGCGGTCCATGAACTCTACCTGTTCAAGTAGTTCCATCGCGCGTTGCCGCTCTCCTAATCCGAATGCCGCTTGTGCTTTGAGGAAGAGTGCTGTGATCGTCTGGCGCTCTTTCAGATCGATCTCGAACAGCAGCATTGCCGGCAATGATGTTGCGAAATAGTCGATCTTCGGTGTCTGGTGCTCCATCGCGGATGCGTATGTCTCAATTTTGCGGAAAAGGTTGGTTGCTTCCTGTTCCTGTCCGAGTTGCCGCAACGCCATCGCACTCCAGTACGTCATCTCGGAGACGGGCTGTACCTGCATCTGCTGGAAGTCGCCTGTGTATCGTGCCGCGCGTGACCAGGATTCCCGGGCTCTCTCCATGTTGCCGATCGCGGCATAGACAACTCCGTACCAGTAGTCGATCATGCTGAGATTCATGAGCAGATGSTTGGCTTCGCTGAGGTTGCGGGGAGGGGAACCGGCGGCGTGGAGAAGCTCCAGAGCCCTCTGCGGTTCTGCAGGGAGCGCATCCTGTGCCAGCAGCACGTTCGCGCGGACATACTCTGAGAGCACCAGCCCCTCCCCACCCTCCCAGGGCTGGAACTGTCTTTGGCGAAGAATGCGAAGCGCTTGCTCAGGTCTGCCGAGACTGTTGTGCAGCGAAGCCAACTCTACCGAGAGATCGTCGCGCCTCTCGACCAGGCCGTGTTCCTTCAATAGCGACTTTGCCCGATCCTCAAGAGCGACTCCGGTTCTCTTGCGAAGCTGATCCAGTTCGTAGAGAAGCCGAGCATCCGCCGGGGCGCACTGACGGGCACGCCCAAACGCCTCAAGAGCTTTAGAACTGTCGGAGAGAATATTGAAGTAAGCGATGCCGAGATTCCGCCATGCAACGGGAAAATCAGGACACGCGGCTACGCTCTGTTCCCAGCAGGCGATGGCTTCGCGATGCCTCCGGCGATCGTATAAAAGATTGCCCAGCGCATATGCCGCGCGTGCGTCTTTTGGATTGACCTCCAAAGCCTGCTCAAGAACGACCAACTCTTCCAGGCGATTGGGAAAGAGATAGTCTGGGTTTCGCTCTGAAGCGCGGCCATATGCTTCAGTGCTCTCGCTTACGCGTCCCGTCAGCCGCAGGACATCGGCGCGCGCATACCTCACCATTGTGGACGGAGAGTCGGCAGGCAGCGCCTGAAGAGCTTCCTCGAAGAGTCCGGCGCGCGTGAGATCGAAACCGAGATCAAGCTGCATCTGGGGATTGGTGGGTATCTCCCCATGCCTCAGGAAACGGCCGAAGACCTCGAGAGGATCGAGCGCCTGAGTTTGATCCAGAAGTCGCTGCGCCTCCTCGCTTCTACCCAGACGCTTCAGCACGACCGCTTTGAGATTGCGTGCAGAGAGATTGTCTGCGTCTGCGCCGAGCGATCGGTCGAGGTGATCGAGAGCCTTCGGCCATTCTCCGCGTGCGCAATCAATCTCTGCGAGACGGTGATATCCCGGTCCACGCCAGGCTGCGTTCCACGTGCTTTTATAGAAGGCATCGTACGCTTCGGCAATCCGCTGCTGGTAACGCAGAGTAAGTCCCAGGTTGTAGTACGGCTCTCCATCGTACGGATTGGGGTTGCGCCGGGTCAGGCGAGCGATAGCGGTGCGCAGATACTGCTCGGCCTTTTCGAATTCGCCCCGCCGCAGATGCCAACGACCCAGCATATGGTTGCAGCGGCTGTCGCCGGCATCGCGGCGGATGGCTTCAAGCCAGTAAGTCTCAGGACCGCGCGTGGGATGGCGGTATTGTTCTAGATGAAGACCGGTAAGGAACAGTTCATCCGCACTCTCGACATCCTGCGGTAGCGGCGGCTCGGTCGCCACCTCGGGAGCCTGAACCGGAACCGTTTCGTCAGGGACATAGCGCAGCAGCGTCACATCTCCCGCAATCACACTGACCTCAAGGCCCTGCAATGAACCGCTGTGCTCGAATCGTCCGGACCATGTCGTCTCCGGCGTCAGATCACCTGACCAACGGCCGAACTCGCGTTTCGCTGTCCGTGCGATGACGGTGCAACCCTCTTTCGCTGAGGTCAACTGAACGTGCACGGTGATCGCTTCAGGATCGCGCTCGACACGGAGCGCTCCATCGACGTTCGCCAGGTTCGGAACGCCGATCTCCCCGATGGGATACCAGAACTGGCTGAAGGCCTTGGTCTCGCCCGGCGCAAGGAAGGAGAAGTCAGGTTGATTGTCCGTGTAGGCACCGGACATGAGCTCAACATAAGGACCATCGTCGTCCGTCAAACTGCGGTCCCAGGCATAGCCAAACTCATGATTGCCCCAGGTCCACTGCTTCTTGCCCGGAGCTACATGGTGGTTCGCGACAGCCACAGTCCCTGCCTTGCGCGCATGGTCATAGCCACCAAAGAAGTCGCCCTGCGAGCCAACGATCATGTAGCTCGTCGGCACGGGGATATTGGCATACCAGCCGAGATCATTTGCAGGGTAGGAGCCGTCGGGCACAAAGCAGGGCGGCATCTCCTCCAGAGGAACACCCTCAAGCGCGCGCTGCTTGTAGTCCACGCCGTAGTACGTTCCCTGGCTGCGCGGATATTCCGTCACGGCCCGCTTCGCATGGTCCGCGACGAAGCGTACATCCTCCGGGAAGAACGACTGGTACTTTTCATGGACCCTGGTGGCGACGTTGGCCCACCAGAGAAAGGTCTGCGTATCCTGCGTCCGGTTATATAAGCGAACCTTTACTTCCACCACTGCAGACCCCGTCCGCAGGCAGATGCCATGCATGCCCTTCAAGTGAGACATCGGGTCATGGTCGGAACACCAGACCGTAATGCTGTCGTCTGGCGCACGCTCCACGCTGACTTCCAGGGGCATGAAGGTGGCAGGGCGATGATGCTGCGGCCAGTTGAATTCCACTCCGCCTGAGATCCATGGCCCCGCCAGTCCCACCAGCGCCGGCTTGATCACATTCTGGCGATAGAAGAAGTCGTATCCCGTCCTCTTATCGAGACCGACGTGGATCCGCCCGCCGATCTCAGGCATCACCATCAGGCGCAGGTACTCGTTTTCGAGATGGACCGCCTGCCATGTTTTTGATCCCGGCTCCGTGGCAATACAGTCGATCACCGGCAGTGGATAGACCCGCCCGCTGCTGCCCTGGTAGATACGCTTCTCCAGGAAGAGGGGATTCTTGTCAGGCGCCGCAGGCTTATACGTGAGTATGGTGACAGGCTCGTTCCAGACCTTTACCGGGCCAGTCTCAGAGCTGGGCGCTTCTGGCAGAACCAAATGTGACAGGGAGTGTGGCGCCAGTTTCTGGTCTGCGATGGACTCGTGAGCCATAACAATTACCCCGTGGAAAGTTACCCGATATTTTTGTAGGAGCGCAAAGTTTCCGTGAACGTTACCGTATTGCAGGAGATATAAGTGTTCACAGCCTGCCAATATAAAATCGTGTACGATAACGTTTTGTCAATCCAGTTGCTTTTAATAGTTGACCCGCCGGGAGAGCCCAAAAGGCGAAGCGCCGGCATCGCCGACTAGAGCATTTCTCCTGTAGGTGTAGTGTAGGGATTCCGTATCTATGGGCGTTTTCCGCAATGAAAACGCCGCTGTACTCCCCTTCCGGACTACCCAGCAACAGGAGAAATGCTCTAGTAGGACCTTCTATCCTCCGGGAACCACGGCCGTCTTGAGCCTCAAAAAATAGTACGAAATAAAAAACTAAAGCCCGGAGCGAAGCCGCCGATACTCTAAGTAATCGGTAACGTTACGGGTTGGAACGATTCCGGTAGAAAAACGTTTCAAAAGAAAGATCAAGATATGGCAGCCAGATACGAAGTTCACATGACGGTAGGGGAGTACATCGCACGATTGCTCGACGCCGAAGCCAGCCAAATGCCTCCTGCGGACCATCGCGAGGCAGAGCAGTTGCGGGATCTGGCGCGCATGCACCGTCAAATCAAGGACGCAAAGTCGGTGCGTATCAGCGCCGCTGCCTGATGAAAGCCCAGTGTCTACTCCGCCCGTCACTCTACTCTGCCTGCCAATAAATAAGGGCGGGCAGTAGCGGGAAGTGCAGAGCCAGAATGATCGGCGTCTCTGCCCCCAACTGCGCACGTTTCGTCTGGGCATACTCCACCATTTTGGGCGCATACAGCTTTTTCTGGGCAGTAAGGAAGGCGGCCACGTCGCCGCCCGAGTTTTCAGAGGATTTGAAGTCCACGATCCAGAGCGTCCCTTCCCCTGAAACTAACGGAGCATTACCGGCAAAGAACGTGCGGTCGGTACGGAGATGTCTGCCAGTCTCGTCTTCCAGGGCAGACTCGCTTGCCGCTGCAATGTGCGGCTCCAGCAGCCAGCGGCCTTCAGGATCCAGCAGCATGTTTTCCAGGGCTCTCACTACCTGCTGAGTCTGATGCGGCAGGTCTCCCGGTGCAATGCCCTCTGTACGCAGCAGAGCGTGGGCCCGCGGATGCCACTGAGTGACATCCGGTTCCTCTCCTCTGGCGATGGCGTTTGCCATGGACTCGACAAGCAGATGAACCACATTGCCGAAGGCCCTTGCTTCAATACCGCCCTGAGGACGTTGGTAGCTCGGCTCCGGTGATATCCCCGGCTTATCTGGCCGGGCCAGCCACTCCATCGGATTCAATGCCGCAGGCAGCCGAAAGAGTCCGCCTCCAGCGTCGCGATAAGGAATCTCCAGTTCTATTTCTTCGGGCACTGGGAAGGGAAGCTCAGGAGCCAAGACCGGAGCAAAGTGCCCATGCGCCGCCGGCCAGGCAGCCTGAAGCAGGGTCCCGGCGTGGGGCTCGACCGTATTCTTCGCGCTCGTATGTGCCAGCGCGAACAGATGCAGGTGACGCCTTGCCCGGGTTGAAGCAACATAGAAAAGTCGTTTTCTTTCAGATGTTTCTCGTTGATTGTGAATGTTTTTGATCCAGGATGTGAGAGCATCCTTTTCCTCCTCCCGAGGCGCAATTGGTGAGAGCAGTACCAGGTGGCTGTTCGATTCGAGCTCCAGCCATGAGAGCGCTCGCGAGCCGGTGATGCCCGATCTCCGCTCCAGTGCGGGCACGAAGACAACATCCCACTCCAGTCCCTTGGACTTATGGATCGTCAGCAGGTCGACCGCGTCAGGCCGGTGTTCTGGCGTGGCGTAGAGCTTTTGTAACCGGTCGGGGAGCGTCGCCAAAGAAGCCCCTGTCGATTCCAGGTTGTCGAGCAGGCGGAAGAAGGCCTCCGCGTTGGTCAGCGCTTCGGGCGTGAGGCCGACGTCTCCGCCCAGTGACCTCCATGCTCTCTCGACCCAGCAGGCGGTGGATTGGGTCCCACGTTCCGCGCCGGCGGCCTGCAGTACCTCCCACGTCCGCCGGGCGCGAGCAGTTGCGTCAGGGGCCAGGAGCGCGATCCGCTCAGCCAGCAGCCGGGGAACGGGCATATGCCGCCAGGCGTGGTCGTCCTGCCCGGCCAGCAGGTGCATCTCGGCCAGCGACAGCCCGCACCACGGAGCCCGCAGTACGGCGAACCATGCGGGGCGATCCGCCGGGTGCAACAGGGCTCGTGTCAGGGCCAACAGATCCAGGACCTCGATACGCTCCGCCAGCGAATCGATCTCGACTGCGCGGTAGGGGATACCTTCGGCACGGAAGGCCGCGATGATCTCCAGCAGGTGTTTGCGATCGCGGACGAGCACGGCCTTCGACCCGGCCTCGTCCTTTGCCAGGGCTGCAATCTCCCTGGCGAAGGCGCGGGTCTGTTGCCGGGCCTCGCGCTTGCCCTCCGGCGAGAGCTGGGTTGCGGCGCTTACCCAGGCATGCCAACGGAAGGGGTCCTTGCCGCTGGCCTCCAGATGAGGCGCCGCCTCTGTGTAGGCAATCGGGTCGTCCGCGAAGATCGGTGTGAAGTGGCGGTTGAACTCCTTGACCAGATGATGCTGGGATCGGAAGTTTGTCGTGAGCTGGGCCACCTCCAACGGGATGGTTCCCAGCTTCTTCGTCTGCATCGTCTCGAGGAAGCGCTCCACCCGGGCCTGGCGAAAGAGATAGATGGATTGTTTCGGATCTCCGACGAGAAAGAGCGTCTGGCTGACACCGTCCCACCCTTCCGTCAGCTTCTCCAGCAGGTCGTACTGCGAGGTGGAGGTGTCCTGCATCTCGTCCACCAGAAGATGCTGCAGCCGCATGCCAAGCCCGGCAGCCAGTGAAGCTGCCTCGGCATCCTGATCCAGCGCGGCGCGCGCCGCCAGCGAGAGCTCGGAAAAGTCACACTGTCCGCGCTCGGCGAAGAGCAGCCTCAGCTCTACCATCGCCGCCCGCAGCAGGCGGAAGAGAGCCTTTGCCACCTGCCACTGATCGTCGGGATAGGCCGCGTCGGGAAGACGCAGCACCGCTTTGAACTGAGGCAGCAGGGCATCGTTCCGCGAGACATCCGCAAGGAGGTACTGGAACTGCTGCTGGAGCGGCTTCGAAGCGGCCACCTTCATGTTCTTCCGGTTAAAGGTCGAGCCCGAGCGCCACGCCTTACCCTCGCCTGTCGTGAACATGGTGGCGAAGGTCTTCCAGTGCTCGATAGCATGCGGTAACGGTTCGGGATGCCCCGTGAGTCCGATGCAGAGAACATACGGATTAGGAATCGACTCATACGCCGGTTCATCACCAAAGGCAGCTGCCAGTCGAGCGATTCGGTGAGCCAGCTCGCTGCCAAGCATCTCCAGCAGTTTGCTCAGCTCTTGGCAGATCAGCCGTTCGATTGCTTCTTCCAGCCTGGGGCGAACCTCCGTATCCAGAGCTTCATCGGTCAGATCGCCTGTCAGCGGAACGATATGTCCCCACTGTTCTCGAAGGGCCAGCATCTCCGCCAGCAGCGACTCGCAGTCGGACAGATTGCCGTCGCGGTGCAGTAGCAACAGGCGGATGTCCTCATTGAGTACGGCATCTTCGCCGCCCAGCAGACGCAGCGTGCGCGACGCCGCCTCACGATAGAGTGCGGATGCATCATCGACGGGTTGTTGCAGCGCGCCGGCTCCGGCCAGCACGGGCAGTGCCCGGGCAAGTTCCGTGCAGACGGAATCGATGGTGCGGATATTCAGTCGTCCCGGATGTTCGAGCAGATGCCATTCAAACTGTGCATCGCGCTCCAGCACCTGCATCGCTGTGCGATGCACCTGTGCCTTGTGGTCCCACTCCTCCGCCTCAGGCTCCGGTCCAGATTGTGCGACCGCCAGCGCCCCCAGCACCCGAGCCTTCATCTCGGCCGTTGCTTTCCGCGTGAAGGTGATGGCGAGTACCTGCTCCGGCTGCTCCACAGAGGCATCGGCCAGCAGCTTCAGATAACGCAGAATCAGCAGGCCAGTCTTGCCGGAACCAGCGGGCGCCTCGACGAGCACGGACGCGCGCGTATTCAACGCCGCCTGGCGCTGAGCAAAATCCGCGGGCCGCTTACTCATCCTCATCCTCCGCGGTGTCTTCGTCGTCCCGGTCGAGGTTTGCAGGATTCAGACGGCAGAGAAGCCGCTGTTCGCAGAATTCGCAGGTCGTGGGATAGTTCTTCGGGTTTACCTCAGCGTGGCCGGCGTAGAACTCTTCGGCCAACCGCAGCAAGACATCCTTCCATCCGGCAAGGGTTTTGTCGAAGGGTTCCTTTGGCTGATGTTTGTTAGGCTTCGGCAGTACGCCCACGGCGCTCTGAAAGCCGGCGAGTTGTAACTCCTTACCGGTACGCAATGTGGCAAACGCAATTGCTGCAACCGGCTCTTCCGCAGGCAGCGATGCGTAAAGGGGAAGCTGCGGCTCATCCGGACGGTCGCCAAGCCACGACTTCGGCTTGGCCTGGCCGGTTTTGTAGTCGATGAGTACCAGCCCCTCTGTGGTGCGATCGATGCGGTCTGCGCGAAGGGTCAGCTCCAGTGGACCAAACGCGACATTTTCGCGCTTCTCTTCGACGCCGGCGACGGTGAAGTCACTCCGCTTCTTCTCGTACTCCAGCCACTGCAATATCAGCTTCCGCAGTCGCTCCCGCTGCACGCCCAGGTAGGCAAGGTTCCAGGAAGAGGCATCGGCGGCGATCTGTGYGAAGGCGTGGTCGATAGCCTCATCCACACGCGTCCCCAGTTCCGCAGCCGGCATAGCCTTCAAGGCTGCCTGACTGATGGCGTCCTTCCAGAAGTGCTCAAGTACCGCATGCGTCACATTGCCGCGGGAACGAGGAGTCAGGCCTGGAGAGTCATCGTTGATGGCACGGGTATGCAGGCGCCCCTCGGCAAAGGCGCGAAACGCACAGGCTGCCTGATTGCGCAGAAGACTGCTGCCGCCGCGTAACGCCCCATGTGGAACGGGGATTGGTTCCGTGTCGTCAACCGGCTCCAGCTTCACGTCAGGGGATGAGACCGGCTGTGGCACGGCGTCGATCTGTGGCAGGTGAGTAAAGAGTGGGGAGGGTAGTTGTTCTCCCTCGGCAAATTCGCGGGCATACGTCACCACCACCGTAGGAGCACTGGCAAGGATCCGGGCCGTGATGCGCTGTGCCTGAGCGATGTCGGTCGCGGCATCGGCTCCGGGCATAGCGTTGATGCGTTGCAGCGCGAAGGGCAGAAGAGGATGCGCCGAGACCGGTGCCGGCCACGCCGTGTTGGTCGCGTTCAGGAAGAAGATCGCATCGAAGGTGCTGCCGGCGGACTCAAGAGCACCCATGATCTGGATCGGCGCATCGAGCGAGCGCAGCGAGAACAGTGTGCTGTGCGCGGCCTGTTCCAGGGCGCCGAACATGTGGCTGAAGCTGTATGTTCCGCCCATGAAGTCGAGGCTTGTCAGGTCGTCGAGCAGTTCCTGCCAGCGTTCCATAAGCTGGAAACCGGCAGAGTCCAGCGTGCGGTCTCCTGGCCATCCGCAGGCCTCAAGCAGGGCATGAAGACTGGTGGACCACTGGGAGAAGCTGCGCGCGCGGGTGCTGGCGCGGCGAATACTCTGGAGCACCTCCTCCAGACGATCGAGCCGCGGAGCATTCCGCATCCGGATCAGTGAGAGCAGTCGGTCCGCCGAGAGCGTGGGTTCGACCAGAGCTTGTTCGTGCAGGACACGAGCATCGAAATCAGCACGCGCCAGCAACTCCTCTTCGCCTCCCTTGAGGAAAGCAGAGCGCAGGAGACTTGAAACTTCGTCGAGAGGCAGAGGCCGGTTGGTCCAGCGGATCAGCCGCAGGGCCGCAATGATTGCGGGCTGGTGGGCGAGTGGTGTGCCAAGCGTGAACTCAAAGGGCGCAGGAGCCGTGTTGCCGATACGGTTAAGCCAGGGAGCGGCCGTATTGCGGAAGGCGCGTTCGACGATCGACCGCTGCGACTGAAGGTCGGGCACAATGACGGCGATCCGGGCCGCAGGCTTCGCCGTATGTAGATCCCGCACCTGCTGCGCGAGGTAACGTAGTTCATCGTCCGGACTGTTGGCAGCATGGAGCGATGCCCGGGCGGTGATCGCGGCTGGTGGTGTCTCAGAGAAGGTGGTCTGTGCACGCAGTACATCCAGCAATGCCCGCTGCGCGGGCGTCAGGCCATCGAAGCCGTGCAGCAGATACTGCGGTGCAAGGCGGAGCTCGCTCGCCTTCTCGAGCAGAGCGCTTTCAAGCTCAGCCGAGGAGAGGCAGGCATCGGTGCGGCAAGTGCGTTCGAAGGCATGGAGCCAGCGAAGAAAAGCCTGCTGATCGGCATTCAGGTTGTGAACCTCAAGATTGCGTCGCGCACGATGGCGATGCAGCAGCGTGTGGGCGCGTTGCGCCAGCGGAGCCAGAGATCCTGCCGATTGCAGCGTGGAGAGCCGTTCATCGTCAGCGATGATCCCGCTCCACAGCTCCGACTCCTGCCACGGATTGAGTAGAAGCCGATGCTCATGACCATCAACAAGCAGCTGCTGCCAGAGAGTGTGCGTCCAGGCCGACCAGGGAAGAATGACTGGCGCCTGCCACACACGCAGGCCTTGCGCGCGCTGATGTCGTGCGTATTCGCGCGAAAGCGAACGGGCGGCACGTTGATTGCCGGTCAGAATTGTGGCGCCGCGCTGCAGCGCTTCCAGGATCGCGGTGAAAGGCACTGGATCTAGCTTAGATGTTTCCGATGACGTTGTTGCCGGCGCTCGTCTGTGGAGAACGTCTCCTGGAGTTTGTCATCCTGAGCGTAGCGAAGACCCGCGTTGCCGGCAGTGTTCGCAAGTCGCGATGAAAGCGCTGAAGGCCGGGGTGGAAAAGCGCGTTCTATACCAGCCTGGGCAACGCCCCAGGTCTAAGTGCAAGCGACTGATTGCGGGCTGAAGGTCCGCGCTATAGAGCCGTCGGAAGGAGCGGCACTTATTCTCGCAAAGCCCAGGCGATCAACGTCGGTCCGTGCTTGCCTGCCTGCTCTTCATACTCTTCATTGATTTCTTCTTCCAGAGACAGGAACGTCGGATCTACCTCTGCGGCGGCAATCTCCTCCGGCGTCGCTGTCGTAAAGCACAGCTCACACACGGCGAGACCATCGTCTTCAGTACGCATAGGAGGACCGAAGGTCCGGCAGGGGATTGGGCGAGCCTCGTAGAGATCGCAGGTGCCAGTCAACGGATCAAGCACCGGACAGGGTTCGTCGTTGGCAAACTCCTCAAAGGCAGGATCATCCGGATCGAGGATGCCGGTTGCCGGGTCCCCCGGAAAATTCGCGCTCAAGCGGGCAATAGCATCCTGTACGCGAGCATGGATCACAGCTCGCTTTGGAGACGCCTCAAAGGCGACGCGCAGGCGATGGGCATCGAGCTGCGAGATGGGAAAGACGCCAATGCAGCACTGATGGCAACCAGGATGGCAGGCAAGATGATGCCCCGCACGCTCAGCAGAGGAAGCCAGCGCTGCAGTGGTGATCTGAATGAGGTACTGATCGGTCACGGGGATTGCCTGTTCCCAGTTTAAAGCGAAAGGCCCGGCAGTGCCGGGCCTTGTTGGATGGATGGGACGGTTCTACTTCTTCGTCAGCTTGGCCGACGGCAGAACAGTAATTGCTTCGCCCTTCTCGGCCTTGACGGTGAAGTTCTCCGCCGTGACGGTGGCATCGCTGATGCGGAAGCCGACGCCACCCTCCAGGTGCACATTCTTCAACACCACATTCTTTACCGGCGACTCCGGCAGGCCGATGATGACGCCGGTGGTCTTGGCATTCGTGGCAGTGACGTTTTCAATGGTGATGTCGTGGAAGAGCGGCGTCAGGCGCGTTACCGGCTGGGCTGCATCACCCTCGGGCGGAAGCACCTTCGGGTAATACTCCGAGATTAGGATGGCCATACCCACGTTCTTGATATCGATGTCTTTGAAGACGATATTCGAGACGTCGGCTCCGCGATCGCGGTTGGCTTTGATGCGCAGCGCCTGATCGGTGCCATCGAAGTGGATACGTTCAGCACGGATGTTCTGCGCTCCTCCGGCGATCTCACTTCCAATCGAGAGTCCATGGCCATGCATGAAGGTGCAATCGGTGATGGTGATGTTCTTCGAAGGAGCATCCGGACCGGGTGAGTTCACCAGGCCGGACTTGATGGCGATATTGTCATCGCCCACATCGGCGTAGAGGTGATCGATGATCATATTCGAGGTCGAGAACGGATCGACCGCGTCGGAGTTCGGCGAGTGCTCCGGAGCCAGGATGCGAACGTTGCGGATGATGACATCGTCGCAGTAGTAGGGAACCACCGTTCTCTGCATGGTCAGACGAGATCAGCGACTGCCGGCCCGCTGCCCGCAGCACCTCCATCTTCGGATAGTCGTCGTGGTCCGCAGATCCCAGCAGCGTCGTGCCCTTCTCAACGCGGAAGGTGATGTTGCTCTTCAGTACCAGCGGGCCCGAGACAAAGGTTCCACCTGAGAGCACAACTGTGCCCTTCTTCGCGGAGCAGTCATCAATGGCCTTTTGAATCGCGGCAGTGTTTTTGGTCGCCCCATCAGCCTTCGCGCCGTACTGGGTCACATTGCAGACCGGGGTCGCATATGCGGCTCCCGTCATCAGAATTGGTAGGGCCAGGGCAAAGAGAGACTTCGACATGCGGATAAGACCACTTTCGGGGGAATGGGATGTTTCCGCAGAAATCCTACCGCTTCGGATAGGGAAGAGTCAATAAGTGGACGGACCAATTTTCCTAATCGAGCTGCGATACGAGGATGGGTTTTCCTCGGCACTCGTTGCTTGTCCTTGAGTGCATTGGGGTTTAGTGCTCCATGGAGTTCGGGGAGCTAACCTTGAGCTGCTTCACGACCCTGGTTGCATCCCGTAGCAAGCTCGAACGCCAGCCCCTGCCAAGTATGGTCACCGGCTTCTAATTTTCTACGGTTCTGTCTCGCGATCTCTCGGAATAGACAGAGCGCGCTCCGATCATCCATGCCGGATGTGTCCTTATCCAGATGCTCCTGCAAGAGCTCGCAGCGGAACGCGCGAACGGTACGTGGATCTGAGAAGGCGACATTCATTTCACCGTTTCCGAAGAGTGAAAAGCGGTGCAGATTGCACGATCCGACGGTAGCCCATTCGTCGTCGACCAACATCAGTTTGGAGTGAACGTAGACCGATTTGCGATTACCGTCAGCGCCTACTCCCGCAACACCGGCCAAGATAAAATTGGCGAAAATCCCGAACTTTACCAGAGATTTAAGAAAAGCGGGCAGCTCTCGCTGAGCCTGCACAGCGACTTCTGGATCGGAAGGCACAAGTAAAACCACTTCGACGCCTCGCGTGAGAGCCCGATGCAGACAATCCACAATTTCGGGCACGTCGATCTGCTGATTTTCAATATAGATGGAGCGGCGTGCAGCGAGGATAGCGGCACAATACTGTTCGAAATTTGATCGCTCACCCGACGCGATATCATACGGCGCCCCTTCCGGTGTTGCTCGTCCGTCAACATAACGTCCGGAATGCATCGTTCTTTGTATCTGCACAACCACCGCGCCGCGTTTAGCTGGAACACGATTTGGAAACTGCAAATTCACTTCGCAACCGGCCCCCCAGCGGCCTTGCTCTGACAATCTCTCACTTGCTTCGTTCCAGCGCTGTACAAAATTGTACAAAAT
>NZ_JBFRCY010000004.1:0-21023 GCF_052113305.1 Terriglobus sp. YAF25 | reverse complement strand
AGCCATGGGAGCCACTGCCGTGATCCCATCCAAAGCCAACCGGCGGCGGCAGCGAACCTACGATCTGACGCTCTACAAACTCAGAAACCGCATCGAACGATGCTTCAACAGACTCAAACAGTTCAGAAGGTTCGCCACAAGATAYTGCAAATACGCTGCTTGCTTCGCTGCTACCGTCGCCCTCGCATGCTCGTGGTTACACCTCCAGCAATTTGTCGATACACCCTAGTTGAATTCCAACAACGACGACAAAACTAGCAACTGGAACTAGCAACCAGCAACTAGTTTTCGGACGGTTTCTCGACCTTCTCGAAGACCATCACTTTGGCGGGCGCTTTGGTCGGCGTGGCTTTCAGGCCGAGCTGTTCCTGCAGTGCTGTGTAGAGGTCGGGCCGTGGAGGATCGAAGACAGGCGCGTTCGCGAAGCGGCCGCCGAACTGCGTGGCATCGGGTTGCCATGTCAGTTTGAAGTCATAGCGGTTATCTCCAAGCTCTGTCTTGTCCAGTACAGGGCGATCGAGCAGCGTCTCCTGCAGCAGGCCGCAGAAGTCGAGCATGGTCGCATTGCGTGCGACGAAGATGCCTGCCCCCTGGAAGTTGAGGCCCTTCGGTCCATCTGCCGCAGCCTCGCTCTTGAAGAGCTTCGCGCCCCCCTTTGCCGGCTCCAGAAGGTAGACCGGCATCTCGCGATCTTCACCGTGGGACTTGAGCTGGAAGCGCTCCACCAATAACTTCCTGAGAGCGGACTTCCATTGATCTCCGTTCGGCTGGCCTTCCCCATCGGGCCGTCCATCGATATCCCATTTGATCTCATTGGCCCAAGCCGGCATGCCGACGAGCTGCTTGTCCTGCACGCCGTAGGCGAACTTCATGATGTCGATCAGCGTGGTGTTGATGGTGCGGAAGCGGCGCTGTCCAAGCCCAAAGCCCATGCCAGGTTGGTCTGGATTGCTGGGCTTAATCGTCGCAACTTCGAAGACCGGGTCATAGTCTTTCGCCATCGGCTTGATGGGAGCGGGCGGCTTGGGAATCTCCCATGCTGCTTCGGGATTGACCTTGGCGAGGTTCAGCGGCGTCGGCCGCTCAGCCTGAGTGAAAGTGCCGGTCATGCTCTTGCCGTCAGCGGCGATCTTTCCTTCGTATTTCGCGCCGATGCCTGCGATCTCGAAGGTAAATGTATCCGCCTTTACCGAGGCCGAATTCGCATTCAACGGTGCGCCACCCTGATCGATGGAATATCCGACTACCTTCAACACCCCATCATCCTTGCTGATCTTCAGCAGGATGCGCATCTCGCGGGGAGCGCCCTGAGGCTGCATCGTTCCCTGCCATGTCCCGGTTACGTCAACAGGCGCCTGTGCCTGCAACGTCAACGTTCCAGCCAATACCACGCACAGCCACAGCCAAAGCTTCTTCATGAACCGCTCTCCTTTTGTTTGTAGAAGCAGATACGCAGCCCGTGGATACGAAGTTCGGGTCTGTTTAGAGCATTTTCCCGGTTGCTGGGCATCCCGGAAGGGGCGCGCAGCGGCGTTTTCATTGCGGAAAACGCCCATAGATGTGGAAGCCCTACTCTACACCTACAGGGAAAATCCTTTACAACACGGCCTTCTTGCCCGTCCGCAGTTCCATCTCCTGACGGAAGGCTTCGGACGCCGAATGATTGGGGGAATGCAGAATGGTGACCCGGTTGGAGCCCATGACGCGAGTGACGCGTCCTGCCTGTGAGACGCTGACGGCCATGACTTCGGTATAGGGAATCTGTTTGTCTCTGAAGAACCAAAAGCGCTGCACCACGGCGGTAGGAGTCAGCACGATGGTTCCAGGCATACGCAGCACCACCAGAACGCAGACGAGGATGAGCACCACCATGATCCAAACCGGCGGAATCTTGCTGACGTGCATGACCGACAGCGTAACGACAAGAGCGACGTAACCCACCAGCAGGATCCAGCGGGAAAAGGCAAAGAGCGGTTTGAGGGGAAACGCTGGTCCCTCAGGTGTCTGCTTTACAGAGCCCTTGCTCATACGACTGGACAAAACCAGAAGGATAAAGAGCGAGAGAGCGATGGCCTTCAGCAGTTGCGGATCGAGGTGCATAGTATCCCTCAAGCTTAGAGCGTTTTCCCCGTTGCAGGGGATCCCGGAAGAGCAAACAGTGGCGTTTTCATTGCGGAAACGCCATAGGATGCGGAAGGCCTACACTACACCCACGAGGAAAATGCTCTACTGCGGAGGTCCGTAGTAGGGCAGCTTCTGCTGCTCGTTCTGTGCGCGTTTTACGGCGATGTCACCAAACAGCAGCGATGGCGCAATGGTGGTTTGCGGCAGCGGTGCGAGCGAGTTCTGTATATACGGATCGTCACCGGCTGCGATGATGTCTGAGCGCAGGCTGCGCTGGTCGAGCTCGTCGAAGACAGCGCCTCGCACCAGCTCACGTTTGCCGTCAGGGGTGACACGGTAGAGCAGACGCGGAGTAAGCTCGCCGCCCATCGTCTCCGCAATGTAAACAAAGGGGCGGTTCTGCTCCTTCGCCATGGACAGGATCTTCTTCTCCATCCCGGCGGCAGGTGTGACCTTTGTGGGGGTGAAGATCATCACGCCGGAGTGGGATTCGGCGCGGCGGCCGAGAGCGGCGCGGCCGTGACCGTTGGACTCCGGAAAGTCCTTCACCGGCTCGCGATCGATGAGGTAGTTCTGCAGGATACCCTTCGATACCACCTGTACTGTCTGCGCCGGTACGCCCTCATCGTCGATATCGTAAGAGCCGATGAGCGACTTACCGTGAAAGGTCTTCATCGCGGGATCGTCCTTGACGTCGAGGAAGTCAGGAAGAACGCGCTGCTTCCAGCTCGACGAGAAGGCACCCTGGGTGCGTGCCATGGTTCCTGTATCGGGCTTGTCTGCTTCGATGTTGGGAACAAAGAGCCGGTTGAGAACATCGGTGGAGGCGTCGCCGCTGAAGAGCACAGGACCGTGGTAATCCTCCGCCATGACGATGGGAGCGTTCTGCAGGGCGCGCAGACTCAGGAGATCGTCGATGACACGCTGCTTGAAGACAGCCGCCGTCTCCAGGTCTTTTGCCTGTGCAGCCACGGGGCCGTTGTCCCGCGAGAGACGCGTGCCGTCAGGCGCCTGTGTGCCGACGCTGATGCCGGCGGAGTACGCCGTGTATCCGCGACGGATAGCGGTGCCGTCGGTATTGACCAGGTAACGGTTGACCGCCAGACCGCGAAAACTTGAGTTGGAGTACTGAATCTGTTGTGCGAACTCTTTTACGCGCGCATCTGTCCCATAGAGGCCGCTGGCTTCGATGACACGCTGCTTCCAGTCCTCACGGTCGACGTCGAGCTTCACCAGCGGATCGATTTTCGTCACCGGTTTCGCAGGAGAGAAGTCATCGGCGGTCGGCGGAGTTTCGAAGCGTTTGAGGTCGGCCTGCTTGCGGGAGTATGCATTGAGTGCGGCTTTGTAGGCCTCGTCCGTGGCAAACCAGAGAGCGTAGCGCATGGCTTCGGGATTCTGGTCCATGGGCGCGACCTGCACGGTGCCTTCGCCGCCCTCATCCATGCCTGGTGGTGGAAGAATGGGCGGCCGGGTGGTCCCCTGTGCCTGCCGTTGAGTTTCAATCTCGCTCACCAGCATGGCCGGAGCGACGGCAGAGACGGGAACCGAGCCGGACTCAGCACCGCACTCGCCATTGAAGATCTCCTGGCGGTCGCCGGTAGCGAGGATGCGGTTGAGCGCTGCCTGTGGTGTACCGACGATAGAGACGCCGCGGACCAGCTCGTCCGGGCGGCCGTCGACATAGACGCGATAGACCACCAGCGGAATGACCTGGAAGGCCTGCGGCGAGCGGCGCGTGGTGACGGCAAAGCCGGAGGAGATGTCTTCAAAGAACAGGCCGTAGGGCTTGCCCTGTTTCTTTGCTTCCTCAACCAGCATCTTGCGCAGCTCAACGTCGTTGACCGATTTGGTGGAGCTGACGATGAGGTTGCCCTGGCGTCCGGCGGGCATGCGGCCCGTCTGTGCGCGGCCGTGGCCATTCGAGGTGGACACGGAAGCGATCGGCAGCCGCGACATCAGGAAAGTCTTCAGGACGCCATCCTGGATAAGCTCAACGCGCTGAGCGGGCTGGCCCTCGTCGTCGTAGCTATAGTGTCCGTTCAGCGGAGTGCCATGAAGCGCCGCAATGGTGGGGTCGTCGACGACGGAGAGGAAGTCGGGAAGGATCGGTTTACCAAGCGATTTGGTGAAGGTCTGTCCTTCCTCATCACCACGCTGTCGCTGGCCTTCGAGACGGTGGCCGAGCACCTCATGGAAGAAGACTGCAGAGGCGCGGCCGGAGAGGATCGCCGGTCCGTTGAACGGCTGAGTTACCGGAGCGGTGCGCAGAGCTTCGAGATTTTTTGCCAGCGCCGTCAACTTCTCAAGGACGGCCTTCTGGTCCGGCAGGTGGTCCAGGGTATCGGCCTCGAAGGTCTCAACGCGGAAGAGATCCATGCCGTCGTCGGCACGGGCACGGGCGACTACGACCAGGCGTGCCGTGGTGTAGGGATTGGCGATACGTGTGCCTTCGCTAGAGGTGAAGTAATCGGTCTCGTTGGAGGCTGTTAGAGCGACGTAGTTGAAGAAGATGTTCCTATAGGGCTTGAAACTGGCGGAGATGTCGCGAAGCCGCGTCTTCCACGCCTCTATGTCGGTGGCGAGCGGAGCCACCGCTTTTGTCTCGGAATCGGTCGATTTCTCCACGGAGAAGTCCGGGGAAGCATCTTCTTCCTTCGCGCGGACCTGGGTCTCCGTCTTCACCTTCAGGTAGCCGTCCAGGGCTTTGCCGTATCCGCGATTGGTGGCAAACCACAGGGAGCGGGCAATGGCCTCTTTGTCGTCAGTCAAAGGAAGGTTGATCGTGGTGAGCGCCGAGGTGCGGTGGTCGCCGTGCGTGTTGTCGAGGGCGGGCGAACCGATGCGGACCTGCACATCAGCGACACGGCGGTGGCCTTGCGATGTGGTAACGATGGCGCCGTACTGCGCGACGAGATTCAGCGAAGAGGCGTCCGCTACCTCATAGGAGATGAAGTAGGGATGGGGCTGCTGGTCGCCCTTTCCGAGCGAATCCATGGCGCGGTTAAGCTCGGTGTGCATGGTGTCGAGCAACGCAGACGGCTGCGGCGTAGAGGGTGCGCCGGAGGCAGAGACGACAGCAGGTGCAACCGCAGATGCGATTGCCAGAAGCGTGCAGATTGACTTCAAGGACATAAGAGGCCGTGTGAGATGCGAGTTTATCGGAATTTGGGCGGCTCCGCTTGCGCCTGAAACGCGGCGATGMAACAATCGCAGCACTCTGACGGAGATACACCAACGCCCGATGACTCTTCGACGCCTGAGCTGGCTCTTTGTTGTCTTGTTTGCAACAGTTTTCCCCTGTGCCCGGGCGGAGCCGCCGGCGGTCGTGGCCGCAGAACAGGCGGCGCGCTCCGGTCCGATGCTCTACAGCTTACCGCCGCAGAAGATGCAACAGGCCGTGGCGCTCCATCGCCAGCGGACCATGCTCTCCTGGCTTTCACCTATGGCTGATATCGCGATCCTTCTGGTGCTGCTGAGTGTGGGCTACTTTCGACGGGTGCGCACGTGGATTGAAAGACATGCATTGCGGCCTTGGATGCAGGGCGTTCTCTTTCTGGGCGCCATGCTGGTGACGGTGTCGGTGCTGAAGCTGCCGCTGTCGATGTATGGGCATCGATTGGCCGTGCGCTATGGACTTTCTGTGCAGCACTGGGGAAGCTGGTTTGCGGATTGGGGCAAAGGGCTTGCGCTGCGGACCGGCCTCGTTGTCCTTATCGGTCTCGGCGTCTATGCACTGATCCGCCGGTTTCCACGTACCTGGTGGTGGTGGCTATGGGCAGCGATGCTGCCATGCATCGTGTTCATGGTCTTTATCGCGCCGGTCTTCATCGATCCGCTCTTCAACAAGTTCGAGCCGCTTCAGCAGTCGAACCCGGCTCTGGTGGCGCAGCTCAAGAAAGTCGTTGAGCGCAGTGGGGTTGCGATTCCTCCAGATCGTATGTTCCTGATGAAGGCCAGCGAGAAGGTGACGGGATTGAATGCGTATGTCACCGGCGTCGGCGCTTCGAAGCGCGTGGTGGTGTGGGATACGACGATTGCCCGTGCAACTCCGGACGAGATCGCGTTTGTCTTCGGCCATGAGGCGGGGCACTACGTGATGCAGCATCTCTGGCTGGGCATGGGGGCTACCGCATTGTTGATCCTGGTACTGCTGCCGATAGGCGTATGGGCCGAGCGCGCAACAATTCGGCGTTTTGGAGCCCGATGGGGAATCTCTGCTGAGACCGAATGGGCTTCAGCACCGGTACTGCTGCTGTTGAGTGTGCTGCTGATCCAGCTCTCCGATCCGATCGGGAACGCGATTAGCCGCACGCTGGAGCACAACGCCGACATCTATGGCCAGGAAGTCATTCACGGCATCGTCGCCGACCCACAACGGGCAGCGGTGCATGGCTTCCRGGTGCTGGGCGAGACATCGCTCGACGATCCAAGGCCGCATCCGTTTGAGGAGTTCTGGTCAGACGGACATCCGCCGATCTGGTTCCGGACGAACTTCGCCGGGGCGTATGACCCTTGGAGGGTGGGGGTGGAACCGAAGTATTTCCCTAAAGTTGAAGACGTACGGTAGCGGTTGGTATGGCTGCTGGGGTGACTTTAGGCTTCGGTGGCGGGGCCTTCTAAGTTGAAAGTTGAAAACGTAGAGCATGGGATGGGACGAAACCTTAGCCAGCCCAAACAGTACGTTTTCAACTTTCAACTTGGGAATGTTGCCACAAACACTCAAGTAGCCGGAACGCAAACCCAGGCAATGCGGTACGTCTTCAACCTCGCCTCACTACCGCGTCAGCTTCGCGACAAGCTCCACATGCTGCGGGAACTGGCGACTCAAGGTCTCGCGGTTGCCCATTTCGAAGTCGGCGAAGTCGAAGCCGGGGGCGACGGTGCAACCCACCAGCGCATAGGTGCCGGGCCATTTCAAACGGGCGCCGAACCATGCACCTGCGGGGACCCAGCCTTGCAGGGTTTCGCCTGCGGGAAGGCTCTGGCCGAGGAGAAGGTCTTCGTGGCGGCCGTCAGGATGAATCACGCTCACGACCAGCGTGTCACCGGCATAAAAGTGCCACACTTCGTCAGACTGGATACGGTGCAGGGCAGAGAATTCATTGCCGCTAAGCAGAAAGTAGATGGCGGTGGAGGCAGCCCTCTCGCCGCGAGGTGTATGTACCTTCTTCGCGGCGAGATAGGTCTGGCGATACCATCCGCCTTCGGGATGACGTTCGAGCCCGAGATGTACGATGAGCTCTTCTGAGGTCACTGTGCCTTCTCGATCTGCGCCTCCAGGTGCTGGGCGTATTCGCACCAGGAGCCGTCGTAGAGAGTGACATGTTTTGCGCCGATCATCTCCAGGCCAAAAGCGAGTACTGCGGCTGTCACGCCGGAGCCACAACTGGTGATGATGGGCTTTTTCCTGTCCACACCCTTCGCCTCGAACAACGCCTTCAGATCGCGCGCGGACTTGAAGCGGCCGTTCTCGGTGAGCTCCAGGAAGGGAATGTTGATGGAGCCCGGCATATGGCCGGAGGAGATGGGACGTGGCTCGGGAGCGGTGCCGTCGAAGCGGCCCTTTGCGCGGGCATCCAGGATGGTCTCTCCCGCGGCCAGGGCCTGTTGGAGCTCGTCGAAGCTGATGACTGCCTCGGCGTCGAAGCGCGGTGTGAATCTTGCCGGCTTGCAGGTGACGAAGCCGGAGTGGGTTGCATAACCTGCTTCCTCCCAGGCCTTGAGGCCGCCATCGAGGATGACTACATCTTCCGCTCCGAAGGTCTTCAGCATCCACCAGGCACGCGGAGCAGAGAAGACGCCCTCTTGTTCGTAGATAACGACGGTCATATCAGATCCGACGCCGAGGAAAGAGACTGCCTTCGCAAACTCACGCTCGTTAGGCAGCATGTGCGGCAGCGGTGTGGTGTGATCGGAAAGTTCGTCGATGTCGAAGAAGGCCGCGCCGGGGATATGCTTCGCCAGGTAGCGGGCGCGGGTGTCTACAGGTGGTGTAACGCCGACGGGCGGAAGGGTAGCGTCCAGCACAATAGTGCCGGGGTCTTTCAGGCGCGAGTTCAGCTGCTGCGGCGTAATCAGAAGGCTCATAGCGAATTCCATCTTAGATGCTTGGCGAGCAGCTGAGGACTCTGGAGCGATTGCGACTCGATTAAGCGTGGGTGGGCCGACGTTAGAAGTTAAAAATTGCAAGTTAAAGCGTTAAGTCATGGGTAGCACCCATTTACTCCGAGCACATGTGGTGAGGCTCCAATCGCCCAGACCTTAACGCTTTAACTTTTAACCTGCAACTTTTAACGCAGCATCCGGGGTAGCCGGATGCTGCTAGGGTTTCCCGACTCCCTCTTCTACAACCAGCTCATCGACACCGATGCCGAGCGCGATGCCGAGCCGACGGTAACCATCCTGCCATGCCTCGTTCAGGCGCGGATCGTTGCGGACCTGATCGAGGAGATAGTTCCAGACATTCTGGCTGTCCCAGAAGCGCACCTCGAAGGGGAGTTGGCGGAAGCACTCGGCCATGGTGGTTGCCAGTTGCAGCGTCTCTACCGAGGGAGAGTCGGATGAAAGCGTATCCCGCAACTGTTGCATTACGGCGTGCATGCGTTTGCCGGCGGAGTAGCCGATGATCTGACCGTCGAGTTGAATCTCATCCGTCAAGGCCTGTTGCAGCAGGCTGGAGAGTGCGGGGGCATCGAAGGGATCAGCCTCTACGGCATTGCGGATCCCCGCGTTGAGCGCAAAGTTGGCGGTGATGGCCAGGGCGGGCGGAGTGGGCATGTTGCTCTGGCGGATGAAGTGCAGCAGAGATGCGTGGTCCTGGTAGATGCGACGCAGGCTCTCTTCCACTTCGGAGAGCGTGCTGGTCAGAATGGTCTGCAGGATGCGGTGTTGCTCGTCGGAGAAGAGCGAACGCAGGGAGTAGCTGGTCTGCGAGCGGTCGTGATGGAAGAAACCATCGATGCTGCGGATGATGTCGGGAAGATTGGCCTGCGCCATGGCTCCGGAGACGGCCGTGGCAAAGTTCTTGAAGGCTTCCTCTTCGTTCGGAGAGTAGGAACGCACGGCCGCGGAGAGGTTCTGGTCGCCGCCTAGATGCAAGACGGCGAAAGCGACCATCTCGCACTCGCCGGTAATTCGTGAGCGCACCGTGGCGGTACCCAGCGCCACGCGTCCACGGCCGGAGGAGAAGACTTTGTATTCGTGCCGGCGGATGTCGTAGCAGAAGATGTAGCCCTCTTCCGGATAGGTGCGGAAGATGGAGGAGATGGCGTAGTGCGCGCCCACCTGCTCCAGACCGACACGCATGCCCAGCACCCAGCGGCGATAGACCTGGGCGCCGTCACTCATCTCGGCGATATTGGATTTTGCGTTCTTCAGAATATCGAGGAACTTCCCTTCAAGCTCTTTGCCCTTCTCGCCGAAGAGCTGATGGGCAAGCTGCAACACGCGGCCGGCGTAGGCGATGATCTGCACAGTCTCAATGCCGGAGATCTCATCGAAGAACCAGCCGCAGGAGGTGTACATCAGTTGCGTATGCCGCTGCAGCTCCAGCAACTCGATCAGGCGGATTCGTTCTTCGCCAGTGAGCTCGCGTGTGGCGTGCTCGGCGAAGAAGGCATGGACGTTCTCAGGATTGCGATTGAGAATGACATGGACATACGCATCACGGGCGGCCCACAAGTCCTTGAGGAAGGGTTTAGCGAACTCTTCCGAGAGCGGATTGACGTTATCGCGGACGTAGTCGAGAGCTTCGCGCAGTGGTGCACGCCACTCCTGATTCCAGCCTGCGCGTCCGGTGTTACAGCCGCAGTTGGAGCGCCAGCGCTCTACGCCATGCGCGCAGCTCCAGGAGGTGTTGTCGAAGATCTCGGCCTCCCAGGAAGCTGGAAATTTCTCCAGGAATTCGCCATAGTTGGTCAGCTTCGCCAGGCCCTGCTGCTCGATGAAGTGAAAGGCGTATGTCAGCGCCATCTCGCCATGACGATGATGATGTCCATAGCTCTCGCCATCGGTGGCGATATGCGCCAGTTGTGGGGCAACTCCATTGTTGTCGCGCGGAGGGAGAGAATTGATGATGCGGTTGGCGAAATATTCGCCGGAGTTCAGCAGGCCTTCGAAAGCGACAGCACGCGAAACCGGACCATCGTAAAAGAAGACGGTGATGGAGCGGCCCTCGTCGAGCTTCACGAGATAGGGCTGTGAGGGATCGACTTTGGCGTCATTGGTATCAATCCATCCAGCGGGAGCTCCTCCATCCCTGGGAAGGGGACGGACGCGAGCGCACTGTGCAGGAGCGAGGATGGTGAAACTGATGCCTTCCTGTGCCAGCAGATCGAGCACATGGCGATTGGCTGCGGTCTCGGCGAGCCACATGCCTTCCGGGTCGCGGCCGAAGCGGAAGCGGAAGTCTGCCTTGCCCCAGCGGATCTGCGTCAGGCAGTCGCGGTCAGTGGCCAGCGGCATGATGATGTGGTTGTAGACCTGCGCCATGGCGGAACCGTGGCCGCTGAAGCGTTGTGCCGAGATGCGATCGGCATCGAGGATAGTGCGATAGGTGACCGGTGCAAACTCGGCAAGCCAGCTTAACAGCGTGGGGCCGAAGTTGAAGCTCATGCGCGAATAGTTGTTGGAGATGCGCACGATCTGGTTGGCCGAGTTAACGATGCGCGAAGCTCCGTTAGTGGAGTAGCACTCGGCGGTGATGCGTTCATTCCAATCGTGATACGGCTGCGCGGACTCCTGTACCTCCACGGTCTCAAGCCATGGGTTCTCGCGCGGCGGCTGATAGAAGTGCCCATGCACGCAGACATAGCGCTGATGCTGCTCCGGCGACGGGGAGACGGGGGTGCCGGACTCAGGCATTCCCGCGATTTTTTTCGTTTTTGCCATTGCTCTCCATGTTTCTGCTTTGCCCAATCATCCGGGCAGGTGAGTCGTAACGATGGGTTGAGGCACTCTTTTAGTGTGCCTCAGCATTGGATGCGCCGGGGCGGAAGATTGTGTCGGCCCAGGCCGTAAACGCAATGGCTAGAAGATATGCGGCGATGTTTTTAACCGAGAAGAAACGGCCAAGCAGAAGCCGTCCGGCGAGCGTAAGGCGAAAGGCGTCAATATGCGGCTCCGGAAAAGCCGCGAGAGTTCTACCAGGGTTGCGGCCATGGCGGAGATAAAGAAAAGTGCGAGTGGCCGCAGCCGCGGCAACAATGCCGCAACAAACCAGTAGAGGGCCGCAGCCCAGAGGGCAGAGCCGAGATACTTTTCCCAGAACCATGAGAGATGCAGTGGGGCAAAACGAGCAGCCAGGCCGGCAGGAATGGTGGCCAGCAGTAAAAGAAGACAGGCGATGGAGCGAGGCATGGTGCACCCACTCTATCTCACGAGTTCACAGGATTTTGTTTCGCCCACGAGGTCACGGATGGCGGAACTATCCGGCATCCGGGCTACTTCGTCCCCGTCGAAGGATCGATGATGCTTGAGATCTCGGTGATCTTATTTGCCGGGAATCCGCTGATCTCGGCGTGACGACGAATCACTGCTTCGTCCTTGGCCAGATAGATGCAAAAGGTCTTGTCAGCGGAGACGTAGGAGTGCACCCATTGAATGTCCGGGCCGAGCTGCGCCAGTGCGGCGTTAGAGGTCGCCGCTGCATCGCAGAGCTGCCCAGAGTTCAAAGAACCAACCTTCGGAATGTCGCGTTCAATCAGATAGCGCTTCATGTTTTGTTGCTCCTGTGAAACAGCCAATGATCGGCGTAACCATCTACTTTCCGCAAGGCCCATGCTGCTCTACCTTGCCGGCCATAACAAACCGATGACGACGTCATCGACTGCTTGACTCAGGCTGCCCGCTGCGCTGGGCATGCATGCTGAAAGAAGCGCGCGACGCGCCTAAGAGGTTTTCTTCTGCGAGCTCGACCAGTACCCGCCGGCCGACGTTGCCGCCATGCCCGTGCTGCAACAACTGATCCAGATCTCACTCTGAAATAACTCATACACCGGGTGCTTAGGCCGGGAAAAGCTTGTTGCTCCAAAATTCGTGTTCCAACTGGAGACGTGGCTGGGCTATTGGGCGGCTTGAATGGCGGAGAAGATCGGCTTGACCAGTGTTTCTATGGTCGTGGCCACTTCTTCAGCGGGGGGCCGATCCGGTGTCTGGATCCATTGCTTGGCGGCGCCGAAGATGGCCCATGCGACGGTCGCGGCGATCAGGGCTGTCGGCGTCTCCGGTGGCGCCTGGTGCACCCGGAAGCCGTGAAGGATCATGCCTTCGACGACGGGAATGATCGAGGTCTCAAGCGGCATAGAGGCCAGTTGTTCGGGGCACCCTCCCGTCTGGGAGAGAAAGTCGCAGACTCCCAGCGCCAAGGAGCGCAACACACCTTCGCAGCTGAAAACGACGCCGCGGCGGTCGAGGAGTTCCCGGAAGCGGACTTCGGTCATGGCCTGAAGCAGAGCGTTCTTGTCGGGGTAGTGGAGATAGAACGTGGCCCGGTTTACACCGGCCTGCGCCGCGATATCGCTGATGGAAATGTCGCTGAAGTGCTTTCGATTCAGCAGGTTGAGGAGGGCATCCTGGAGCATTTGGCGGGTACGGCGGATGCGTGGATCAGTCGGCTCCGTACAAACATGCTCGGCTTGGGTTGCCGGTTCCATCTAAGAGCAGGATAACTCTTTTCGCGTCGGCAGTTGCTTTTGCAACACTTGTCGATTATTTATGAATCGACAGATGTTGCTTAACCATCATTTGTCGTAAAGGAGATTTCTGGCCATGCCTACCCTCTTACGCGTCGATTCCAGCCCACTGTATGGGGCTTCCGTTACGCGCCAACTGACCGAGACCTTTGAGTCGACCTGGAAAGCCGCCCATCCCGACGGCCAGGTTATCGTGCGCGATCTTACCGCTACCGTGTTGTGGCCGATTACAGCGGAGTGGATCGGAGCCGCATTCACACCCGAAGACCAGCGCACCGGCCAGCAGGCGGAGTTGCTGAAGCTTTCCGATACGCTGATCGCGGAGCTTCAGAACGCGGACGAATACGTCTTTGGAGTTCCGATGCATAATTTCAGCGTGCCAGCGTCGCTGAAGCTGTGGATCGATCAGATCGCGCGCGTCGGGAAGACCTTCTCGTATGGGGAAGGCGGACCGAAGGGCTTGATTACCGGCAAGAAGGCGACCTTTCTGCTTGCGACCGGAGGCGTCTATGGACCGGGGAGCGCGATGGAGTCGCTGAACTTTGTGGAGCCGTATCTGCGCTCGGCTTTCGGTTTTCTTGGCGTGACAGATACGACCTTCCTTACAGCCGGCGGAACTTCGGCGCTGCGGTATGGCCAGGACCGGGACACTTTCCTGCGGCCTCATCTTGACGCCGTACAACTACACGCGCAGAGCGCATAAGGAGAACGACTGATGAAGATTGCATCGTTGATTGCCCGCTATCTTCTGGGGTTGATGTTCACAGTCTTTGGCTTGAACGGATTCCTGCACTTCATTCCGCAGCAGCCTCCGGCGAACCCGCTGGCGCTGCAGTTCTTCGGCGCAGTGGCCATGTCTCACTTCGCCGACTTTTTCTTCGCGGTGCAGTTGATTGCAGGCCTGCTGCTGTTGTCAGGCTTCTTTGTGCCCCTTGCGCTCACCCTGCTGGCGGCAGAGCTGTATAACATCCTGGCGTACCATCTGACGATGTCGCCTGGCATCGCTCCGGCCCTGGTTGCGGCGCTTTTGTGGGTGCTGGTCTTCCTGCAGTACCGGGCAAGTTTCCGCGGAATCCTTGCGAGTAAAAAACTAAATCCCTCACGGCCCCATTCTTCGCTGTAGTGTCGCGAAGGATGGGTTTTTGACGCTTCCTGTGTACGTTTCCCATCTAGGCCTGAAAGAGAGCTGTCTTTCCGCCGACAAAATATTTTCCAATCCGTCTTTGGAAAGCAGGGAACTTTCTCGCCGCTCGCGCAATTATCAGAGCGTTGCCGCATGGTGCGAGAGATGGTCTGCAAGCCGGAGGAGCGGATGTCGGGAGCAGGGGAAGGCACGAGCGATGAGCAGTTGATGCTCGCCTTTGCATCTGGCATCACTCCCGCATTCGAAGAGCTGTATGCGCGTTATCGGAATCCGCTTTGTGGATTCTTCCGGCGCCGTCTCAAAGAGCCGTCAGTGGCGGACGAGCTAGCGCAGGAGACGTGGATGGCGGTAGTGCGGTCGGCGCCACACTACCGGCCGTCGGCAACCTTCCGAACCTATCTCTACGCCATCGCGCTGAAACAGCTCCGTTCGTTCCGCAGAAAGGCGGCGTTTCGCGCCATGTTCTGGAGCAGTGAAGAGGTCGAAACCGCGACGGCGAGAGGCGCTGATACGGGATTCGTTCTGCGCGATGCAGTAGCGAAGCTGGAGGCGATCGACCGTGAGGTAGTGATGCTGCGCGAGTTTGAAGAGTTGAGCTACGCGGAGATCGCTGCGCTGCTCTCGCTTCCGGTCAACACGGTGCGGTCTCGTCTCTTTCGCGCGCGGACGGCATTGCGCGATCTTTTGCAGGGAACTGCACAGGCGGATGGAAGCCGCCAGAAGGAGGGAGTATGAGCAGGATGGTTATGGCACAGCACCCTTTTTCGCCGGAAGAGATCATGGCATGGCTCGACGGAGAGTTTCCCGTCGCCGAGGCGCAGGAGATGGAGGCRCATCTGTTCGCCTGCGAAGTTTGCTCTGGAGTAGCGGCTGATATGCGTCGCACTTCGGCCTCCCTGGCGGCATGGGAGGTTCCGCCAGGACTTTCTACGATGCCGGCCCAGGTTCGAGATCTCCTGGAGGAAAGGCCTAAGCAAAAGCAATTACCGAAGCTCAAGTGGATTGTGGCGGGCGCCGGAGCATCGCTGCTGTTGCTAATCTTGGTGTGGTCCAGTGGCGCAAGAAGGGCTGACTATATCTCCACATCTGCCATATTAGATTCGCCGCCGCCGCTTGTGCTACGAGCGCCGGAGGGGTTCAGCACTCCACGTTCGCGCTATACGAATGACAAGCTGGGTGTGGGGGAAGATGTGGTTGCAAAGCAGCGGCCGGATCTTTCCGCTGTGAAGCCTGCGACATTGATTGCCCGGAGGGCGGCGATCATGGTGCAGACATCGAATGTGGTGGAAGCAAGAATACAGACGGAGTCGATCCTAAGGCAGTATCAGGGTTATGCGGCCAGTCTTCAGGTGGAAACACCCCGATACGGGGGGCGCATATTCAATGCGGAGCTTCGAGTGCCTGACACCGTTCTTGACGCAGCCTCCGGCGCATTACGCGGGCTGGGCAAGGTGATGAGTGAGAGCCGGTCCGGCGAAGATGTCACTGCACAATCCGCGGATCTGGATCAGCGCCTGAAGACCGCGCGAGTCACAGAAGAACGCTTCCGCGCGATTCTGCAACAGCGTACGGGAAGCATCGGCGATGTGCTGGAGGTGGAAGAAAGTGCGGCGCGCATCCGGGGCGAAATCGAACAGATGGAAGCGGAAGAGAAGGCGCTCCATCAGCGGGTTACATTTGCAACGATAACGCTTCATGCCCAAGAAATCACCGCGGAGTCGAAAGAGGCAACTCTTCCTGCACGTCTACATGACGCATTGAGAAAGGGCTGGAGGCATATCGCCGACACAGCCTCGGGCCTCCTTCTCTTCCTGGCTGAGTATGGAGCGTTGCTTGTACTCTGGACCATTCTGCTTGGACTGCCGGGGTGGTTTCTCTGGCGCCGCTATCGGCGCGGGCAGAGAAACCTGTGACATAGAGCGTTTTCCCCGTTGCTGGGTATCCCGGAAGAGACGTGCAGCGGCGTTTTCATTGCGGAAAACGCCCATAGCGGAAGCCCTACTCTACACCTACAGGGAAAATGGTCTAGCCGATTTGTTTACTCTGCAGGCAGTTTGCCGGCAGCCAGATCGCAGGCGCGCCACATGTACCAGCTTGCAACCGAACACCATGGGCGCCACCTCTTTGCCCGCTTCAACATCTGCTCCTTGGTTGCGAGCAAGTCCGGTGTGACTTTCTGCGTTGGCTTCAGGCCAAGGAAGGTGAGCGCGAAGCCTTTGCGTACACCATAGTCATCGAGCGGCAGAACATCAGGACGGCCGAGGCGGAAGATCAGCAGCATCTCGGCAGTCCACTTACCGATGCCGCGCACCTGAACGAGATGTTCAATGACCTCTTCGTCGGACATCTTCTTGATCTTTGCCAGCGTGGGCACGGTGCCGTCGATGGTCTTTGCTGCCAGGTCACGTAGAGCGAGTGTCTTGTTATGCGAGAGCCCTGCTTTGCGCAGCTGCTCGTTTGGGCAGTCGAGAATGTGCTCGGGCGAAGGATGATTGCCGATGCCGCAGACGTGATGAAAGCTTTCGATCATGCGGCCGTGAATGGCGCGCGCCGCGTTGGCATGCACCTGCTGGTAGATGATGCTCTCGGCCAGTGCTTCAAAGGGCGACTGTGTCGCGGCCAGGCGCATGGTGAAAGGACCCCAGCGCTCAATCAACCGGCCAAGCTTCGGGTCAGCGGCAGAGAGTTCAGCGATCGCGTGTGCAGCGTCATACGGGGGCTTGTGAGTGCGGCCGGAGCCGGAGCTGGGCATGCAGGAGAGTGTATCGAAAGTTATGTGTTTCTCAGCCGTTGCTGGTGATGAGCTACTGTATCTCGGTGGAAGAATATCCGGGACCGGCAGATTGAGATGTGATGGCTATGCTTGAAGGCATGGAACTTCGTAGAGAAGGGCCCGACGATGCGGAGTTCTTGAAACAGCTGTTTTATGCGGTGCGATCTCCTGAGTTCTGCGCCGCCGGATGGCCCGAAGAGCAGATGCGCGATTTTTTAGCGATGCAGGAACGGATGCAGTGGACACACTATGACCGCACCTATAAGCGGCTGGAGCGGTGGATCGCGGAAAAGAATGGCCGGCCGATCGGGAGGCTGTATCTTGCGACCGAGCCGGATGCGCTGCGAGTTGTCGAGATCTCGATAATGCCAGAGGACCGCGGTCGTGGCCTTGGAAGCGCGCTATTGCGAGGTGTGCTGGAGCAGGCCTCTGCCGCGGGTTTGGACGTCGTGCTGAGTGTCGATCGCGGAAACCCCGCCGAGAATCTGTACAGGCGCATGGGATTTGAGACTGTACGCGATGAGGGCATGAAGACGGGTATGCGGTGGAGCGGGTCGCCTCTTCGTTGAAGACGGCTTCGTAGAGGACACCCCTTATGAAAATCCACCCACAGCGTCATCGATAAAGGTTGTTCGGATATCGACAAATCATGGGCGAATATCAATCTAAGACCATTTGAGTGCGAATTTCAGAGATTAATCGGTGACCGGCGAGTCAGATGTTGTGTCTTTTCTGCCGCTTTACCCACAGATTGCACGAGATGTTGTGCAAGGCACCTAGACGGAATGGTGTCGATTATCGAAGTTGTAGAAAGAAATGATGGTTGCAGTGATGGGGGTCACTTGAAGGGGTCCTGACCCGCTGCTTATACTCAAACTTTCCGAGGCAGGTTTTCCTGGACAGCTCTCAACCCCACGTCCTGGATGGTCCTTCTTCAAAACATCAGCAACGACTTCTCTTTGACGCAGAGGAAACAGGAACGCACTCATGGCGCAAGTTTTTGACCGCAGTTCGAACGCGCTGGCCCGGGCAAGTCTGGTTATCACGGGCCTGATCGTGATCGCACTGGGCGTTGCGCTGAACCAGTTGCAGCGCTCTCCGTGGGTGACACGGCAGGGCCAGCGACCGGATCAGCCCGTCCCGTTCAGTCACAGGCATCACGTTGAGGGTCTTGGCGTGCAGTGCCAGTACTGCCACACCAGTGTGGAGAAGTCGATGTACGCCGGCATTCCGCCGACCAAGACGTGTATGAACTGCCATGCGCAGATCTGGACGAACGCCGAGATGCTCGAGCCGGTTCGTCAGAGCTGGGCAACGGGCGAGTCCATCAAGTGGACCCGCGTACATGACCTTCCGGACTATGTGTACTTCAACCACGAGATCCATGTGAACAAGGGCATCGGCTGCGCAAGCTGCCATGGCCGAGTGGATGAGATGCCGTTGATGTACCAGGAGAACACCCTCCAGATGGAGTGGTGCTTGAACTGCCACCGTAATCCTGGCAAGAACCTCCGTCCGACCAGCGAGATCTACAACATGGCCTGGACTGGCCCCACGTCTGACAAGCCGGTCTACTGCGCCGACACGGGCGTAAGCGGACCGACCTCGCAGGGTGTGGTTTGCTCTACCGAGAAGCCGGAAGGTCCGAAGGTCGCTCTGCTGCAGGAGTCGGCGCCCGGCGCCAGGTCTGAAGGCGCTGTAGCTCCGGTAATCAAGCTTCCGCTCAACTACGTAAAGTTCACCAGCCAGGAAGACCTTGGTAAGTTCCTGACGGACAAGTACCACATCCGCACCCCGAACGAGCTCTCGAGCTGCGAGGTGTGCCACAGATGAGTACGGAGATGAATCAACCGATGCAGCCTGAGGTAGTAAGCACCATTGCTCCGGCCAAGCCGAAGCGTATGACGCTGGCAGAGGTGCAGGCCAAGCTGGCCAATAAGACCGGCCGCCGCTTCTGGACCAGCCTGGATGAGCTGGCCGAGCAGCCTGGGTTCGACGAGATGCTCCGTGAGGAGTTCCCGCGCCAGGCCAGCGAGATGACGTCCGGTGTTTCGCGCCGCGGCTTCATGAAGGTGATGGGCGCCAGCTTTGCGCTTGCCGGTCTTACCGGTTGCACCAAACAGCCTGACGAACCGATCTATCCCTATGTGAAGGCTCCTGAGGACCTGGTTCTCGGTAAGCCGATGTACTTTGCGACGGCGCATCCTTTCCCGACCGGTGCAGTGCCGGTTCTGGTGAAGTCCGATGCCTTCCGTCCGATCAAGGTCGACGGCAATCCTGAGCACCCGGCAACGAAGGGCAAGAGCGATGCCTTTACGCAGGCGTCAGTACTTGATCTGTATGATCCGGACCGTTCGCAGCACGTTCTCTTTGAGGGCAACAACAAGAGCTGGGGTAACTTTCAGGACGCTCTCGCGAAGGGATTGGATGGTCTGCGCCAGGGCGCTGGGCTGTACATCCTGAGCGAGACGGTGACCTCGCCGACGCTGGCCGCGCAGTGGAAGGCCGCACAGGCAAAGTATCCGGCCGCCAAGCTGATCCAGTGGGAGCCGGTGAATCGTGATGCCGCCCGCGCCGGATCGATGGCTGCCTTTGGCGAGTACGTCGATGCACAGTACAAGCTGGAAGACGCCGATGTGATTCTGTCGCTCGATGCCGACTTCCTGAGCGGAGGCCACTTCCCGGGTTTCCTGCCGCTGTCGGCTGCTTATGCCGAGCGTCATCGCTACGAAGAAGGCAAGGAGCAGAACCGCCTCTACGTCGTCGAGTCGATGCCGTCGGTGACCGGTTTCAAGGCTGAGCATCGCCTGTCGCTCAAGCCCTCGGATGTAGAGAAGTTCGCTCTGGCGCTGGCTGGACAGGGAGCTGCTCCGGCTGAGGCCGCGAAGTTCCTGGAGACGGTCAAGAAGGATCTGACCAAGGCCGGTGGCAAGGCTGTCGTGATTCCGGGCGAGGCTACCTCGCCTGCGGTCCACGCTGCTGCGGCCCTGATTAACGCGCAGATCGGCGCGGTGGGCAAGACGGTGGTCTACACCGAGACGGTGAACCCGATTCCTAGCCAGCAGAATGCTGACCTGAAGGCGCTGGTTGCTGATCTGAATGCCGGCAAGGTGTCGTGGCTGGTGATTCTGGGTGTCAATCCGGTTTACTCAGCTCCTGCGGATCTGAACTTCGCCGAGGCGGCCAAGAAGGCCAAGGTGATCGTGCATCACGGCGCACTCGTCGACGAGACGGCCCTGATCGCTCACTGGCACATCAACAAGGCTCACTACCTGGAGAGCTGGTCGGATGCGCGTGCGTATGACGGCACGCTCTCGATCATTCAGCCGATGATCGATCCGCTGTATGGCGGAAAGACAGCGCATGATCTCCTGGCGCAGTTCACCGACAATCCGCAGAGCTCCGGCTACGACGCTGTTTTGGCCAATGCGAAGACCGTGATCAAGGGTAACTTTGAGGCGGGCTGGCGCAAGGCGCTGCACGATGGCTGGGTGGCGGACACCGCCTTCTCGCCGAAGTCGGTTTCGGCCAAGGCTGGAAGCATTACGCCAAGCTCGGTGCCTTCGGGCGAGTATGAGATCTCGTTCAAGCCGGACGTTTCTCTCTACGACGGACGCTATGCCAACAATGGCTGGCTGCAGGAAGTCCCCAAGCAGGTCACGCACCTGAGCTGGGATAACGCGGCGCTGATGTCGATGGAGACCATGAAGAAGCTCGGTGTGGAAGAGACCGAGATGGTCGAGCTCACCGTAGGCGGCAACAAGGTCAAGGCTCCGGTGCTGATGGTTCCGGGCCATCCGCAGGGTTCCATCACAGTACACGTCGGCTTCGGCAGCACTATCGGGCGCGTCGCTACAGGACACGGATTCAATGCGTACGCCGTTAGTACCTCCTCGGCGGCCTCCTGGACAGGCGGTTCGGCGAAGAAGACCGAAGGCACGTACGACGTCTGCGTCACCACCGTGCACTCGCTCGATAACCGCGGAAGCTTCGCGCAGTCGACGGTTGCCAGTGTTGGTATGGCGAAGGACTTCTCCAAATCGCACTCCTTGGCCGGTAATGAAGCCATGACGCGCGGCATCATTCGCTATGCCACGGCGGAAGAGGCGAAGAAGAATCCTGGTTTCGCGCATGAAGGTCCTGGTCTGAAGGAGACCCCGGAAGAAGACATGAGCTTCTTCCCGGATGACTGGAGCTACAAGCACATCGATAAGTCGAGCGGCAAGCTGCAGAACGCCTGGGGTATGTCGATCGATCTGAACTCCTGCACCGGCTGCAACGCCACGCC
>NZ_JBFRCY010000003.1:0-25584 GCF_052113305.1 Terriglobus sp. YAF25 | reverse complement strand
ACACATGGTATAACCCTCGAATCACTTGGTAATCCGCGGCTCGCCACAGGCGGGCCGCGTTACTTTTATGGGGATATAGACAAAGGTTTGCCCCAAAGGTAACTGGTCGAGAGTGCACTCGATACCGATAGTTACATCAATGAGCGCAGAAGCACCAAAGCGAACATTAGATGACACGAAAGTTGCAACATAACGACCTCAAATCAGTGATTTGCGGTGTTAATCTCACTTAGGCTGTACGAGCAGAGTCGCTCCCCCTGCTCATTCCATGGGTTTGAATGGCTGTCCTGAGCTGAGTTATTTTACGGGCGCCAAAAGGAATCGGTTGTATGGCAACACCAGGAATGATTTCCGACGGTCCTGTCTCCCTTGGACGCGATACGTCTCACGCGGTTTCGGGATACGGTATGACGGAGAGTAAGGCTGCTGTCCGTCTTTACGCCAACTCCGCTGTCGTATGGTTCGACCTGCTGCTCCTCTCTTTTAGCCTCGCCGTCACAACACTGGCTAACTATCGCACTTCAATCGAGCCGTCACATCTCAAGGCGTCCCTCGGCCTTCGCATCTCCCTGCGCAATCTGCTTCTGTTTCTCATCTGCCTAGCCGCATGGAGACTGGTTCTCTGGACCGCGGGCCTTTATCGCGCAGCATCGTTCCGGCATCTCTCCAGCCGCATTCTGCTGGCAGGGCTTTTCTGCACCCCTGTCGCGATCTTCGCGCTCATCGAACGCTCGACAGGCGGCAACATCGTTCGTCCAGGCGCACTGTTCTTTCTGCTGGCAACGGGTTCTATCTATGCCAGCCGCGGCTTGCTGGCCATCTCAGCCGGTTACGTTCACAGCTACACACGTGCTCCCCGCACGGCGCTGGTCATCGGCAGCGGTCCGCTGGCACGGAAGCTGCTGCAGGATCTTCCGCACCATCCTCAATGGGACTACCGGGTCATTGGCTTCGTCGATTCAAAACCGCAGCCGGATTCGGAAAAACGCATCCATGCTCCCTATCTCGGTAAAGTCGCTGCATTGCATGATGTGCTGATGCGTCTTCCGGTAGAAGAGGTCTTCATTGCTCTTCCTCTGAAGTCGCACTACGAAGAGATTCAGCGCGTGATCGATCTGTGTGAGGCCGCGGGAGTGCAGTCTCAGTACCTCACAAACATTTTTACGACCTCCATCACCAAGAAGCTCCGTCGCGATCAGRACCGCGTGGTGATGCAGATGGTGCACCATGACAGCCGCCGATTCCTCAAGCGGGCATTCGATTTTGTGACCTCGCTGCTGGGCATTATTGTTCTCTCTCCTCTCTTTCTGCTGATTGCCATTGCGGTCAAGCTCACCAGCAAAGGGCCGGTTATTTTCAAGCAGACGCGTTATGGCCTCAACAAGAATCCATTCTCCATGTACAAATTCCGCAGCATGGTGGTGGACGCGGAGAGCCAGCAGTCGCAACTCGAACACCTGAATGAGACCTCCGGTCCTGTCTTCAAGATCAAGCGTGATCCACGTATCACGCGCCTTGGAGCACTCCTTCGGAAGACTTCTATTGATGAGCTGCCACAATTGTTCAATGTCCTGCTCGGCGATATGTCTCTGGTTGGGCCGCGGCCTCTCCCCACACGCGATGTCAGCCGGTTCTCTGATCTGAGCCTGATGCGCCGGTTCTCTGTAAAGCCGGGGGTGACGGGCCTATGGCAGGTCTCCGGACGATCGAACCTCGACTTCGACGGCTGGATCGCTCTGGATCTCCGCTACATCGATACCTGGACGCTGACGCTCGACCTGCGCATTCTGGTCATGACCATACCGGCGGTTCTCAAAGGCCGCGGAGCGTCTTAGAGCATTTTTCCCTGTAGCTGGGTATCCCGGAAGGGGTGTGCAGCGGCGTTTTCATTGCGGAAAACGCCCATAGATACGGAAGCCCTACTCTACACCTACAGGGAAAATGCCCTAGTTCCACACTCAGAAATATCCGGTATGCTTCCAGCCATGGATCGCCGTCACTTCCTTGCCATCACCGGCGCCTTCGGCCTTAGAATGCACGCCCAGATGCCCGGCCTGCCCGCGGGAACCACCCGGCCTGACATTGCAGCGATCGATCACGACCGCATCCTTCGTCTGGCGGGGATCTATCTTCAGCAGAAGCCCACGACCATCACGGCCTTTCCTGCGGAACGATCTCAGGCAACACCGAACGACTTCTACTCTGAAGATCCTGAATGGTTTCCGGATGTAGATCCGGAGAAGCCCTGGGTACGGCATCAAGGCGAACGCAATCCAAATGCATTTCATGCTCATGGAGATGCTCTGCTGCGTATGGCGCAGGTGATTCCGGCACTTGCCGCAGCCTGGCTGATCACCAAAGACGCGAAGTACGTCAGCGCTGCCCTGCTTCATCTGCGGGCTTGGTTCCTGACTCCGGAGACACGCATGAACCCGTCGCTGAACCACGCGCAGGCGATTCAAGGCGTGGCCGAGGGGCGGGCTACCGGGATCCTTGAGACCATCTATCTCGTCGAGGTTGTCCGCGCCATCAGCTTTCTGGCAACCTCGGAAGACTTTCCGGATACCGATCTGAAGGGGCTTCGTTCCTGGTTCGCGGACTACGCGCACTGGATGTACGACTCTACCCTCGGCCAGGGAGAGCGGGATACGCGCTCCATCCATGGCATCTGCTGGGTTGCGCAGGCCGGCGAATACGCCCGCTTCGCCAATATCGCCACCATCTCCGGATACTGCCTGCGCCGCTTCCGCGAAGTCCTGCTGACGCTGATCTCACTGGATGGCAACTTCCCCGCAGCGCTGGCAACCACGGCTCCTTTCGCCAACTCCATCTTTCATCTGGAGTGCCTGGCCCTTACCTGCGAGGTACTCTCCACACCTTTCGAATCGCAGTGGACCTTCCAGACCAGCGATGGAAAAGGCTTGCGCTCCGCCGTCGCCTTCATGGCTCCGTCGCTTGAGAACAAGCAGCAGTGGCGCTATCGCGCTGACGCGCTGAACTTCCGCGACCTGCCGCTCCGCCCTCTCTCGCTTTACCTGGCCGGCCGTGCCTACCAGAGGCCGGAATATACAGCCATCTGGAAGGCCTTGCCGCCAGACCCAGCCGATCTCGACAATCTTGCCCTGCTGCGGCTCTATCCCGCGCGGCAGCCGCTACTGTGGTCCCGCCGCGTCCCCGGCGTTTAAAACGAAACGGAGCGCTTATAGCGCTCCGTTTTCAGCATTGAATTTGTCCTAGTCTAGCGTGCGCGGAAGCTCTTCACGACCTGCATATACTCGCGCGCCTTGGCGGTCACACCGCCATTTTCCAGGCCGCGCTCGTCCATCAGGTCGGCTCCGACCCCCAGGCCGAATGCTCCGGCAGACAGAAAATCCTGAGCCGTCTCGACGGTAACTCCACCGGTCGGAATCATCTCGATCTGCGGCAGCGGTGCCTTCAGGCTGCGCAGGTACTTCGCTCCCCCCATCGCTCCGGCCGGGAAGACCTTAACCACGTCAGCGCCTGCCTGCCATGCGGTCACGATCTCGGTCGGCGTCAGCGCACCGGGAAACACTGCGATATCCATCTCACGGCAATACTGCACCGTCCGCAGATTCAATGCCGGACTCACCACGAACTGCGCACCCTCTGCGATACACACCTTTGCCGTCTCCGGATCGAGTACTGTGCCTGCACCGATGAGCATCTGCGGGTCTTCCTTGACGAGGGTGCGGATCACGCGCACCGCGTCCGGTACCGTCATTGTGACCTCCATGACGATCACACCGCCCTCGGCCGCAGCGCGCGCCATGCGTACAGCCTTCTCCGGGCTGCTGGCGCGCAACACCGGCACCAGACAAGCCTCACGAATCCTGTTCAGAATCTCCTGCTTTGCAGCCATTTATCGCTTCACTCCTGCGCCGTCACCGGCCATTAAACCTTCCACCTCTGCCAGTGTCGCCATCGAGCTGTCGCCCGGCGTCAACATGGCCAGCGCACCATGCGCCACACCACAATCAAGCGACCACTTCAGATCGCGTCCCATCAACAGGCCGTAGATCAGACCGGAAGCAAACGAGTCGCCCCCGCCCACACGGTCAAAGATCTCGAGGTTGTTGTACCGGATTCCCTCAGCGACTGCGCCGTTGGCATAGCCGAAGGCTCCCCAGTCATTGCTGCTGGCTGAGTGAACCCGACGCATCGTCGTCGCCAGCACCTTCAATCCCGGGAAGTCGCGAATCACGTTCTGCGCCATCTCACCGAAGCTGTCGACCGTATGCCATGCCGGTCCCTGCGATGATTTCCCGAGCTCTGCGCTCAAGTCTCCATCGTGCCCGAAGAAGACATCGACATGTTCAGCGAGCATACGGTTTACCTCCACCGCAGCGCGCCGGCCACCACGCTCCTTCCAGAGCGAAGGCCGGTAGTTGGCATCGAAGGAGACCACGACTCCGTGACGCTTGGCAGCGAGCATCGCTTCAAGAACCACCGCAGTTGAGCTCTCACTCAGAGCCGCCATTACGCCGCCTGTATGAAACCAACGGGCATGCGTGAAGATCCCATCCCAATCGATCTCGCCAGGCTTTACCTGTGAAATCGCCGTATGTCCGCGATCCATCATGCCGACCGCGCCACGGCGGCCGAAGCCGCGTTCAAGGAAATAGATTCCGTTGCGCGATTCCCGGCCGATGCTGTCGAACTTCGACCAGAGGACGTGCCGTAGATCGACGCCGCCCTGCAGCATCAGGTCTTCCACAAGGCGACCGACAGGGTTGTCCACCAGAGCGGTCACGATCGCCGTCTTCATGCCGAAGCAGCGGCGCAGACCGCGGGCGACGTTGTACTCTCCTCCGCCTTCCCAGACGGTAAAGCTGCGCGTTCGTGCAATCCGCGTCTCGCCTGGATCGAAACGCACCATTACTTCGCCAAGAGATACCAGGTCATGTCCGGTCTCTGTCACCGGCTTGATCGAGACAATCATTTATCGCAGGTCCGCAATCGTGAGTGCATCCATATCGTCATAACGCTGGTTCTCGCCGCCCATGCCCCAGCAGAAACCGTAGCTCTTGGTACCGACACCGGCATGAATCGACCAGCCGGGCGAGATCGCCACTTCGTGATTCGCGACCACCAGATGCTTTGTCGAGGTTGCCGGTCCCATCAGATGCAGCACACGATGTCCCGCATCCACATCGAAGTACATGTACACCTCGCTGCGGCGCATGTGCGTATGCGGCGGCATGGTGTTCCAGTTCGAACCCGGCTCCAGTAGGGTAAAGCCCATCACGAGCGCTTCGCTCCACGGCCGGCATACAGGCAGTCCAGCTTATCGAGCGCAAACTCCGTGCCATCGACCGTCACCACGCCAGGGCCGCCAACATTCAGGATGCCGAGCTCACGGCGCTGGCAGAAGAAGTCTGCCCGCAGCTCCGCCGGACATGGCAGTTCCAACGCGCCGCTGGTAGGAACCGCAAATCCAACCACGGTACGGTCCAGATCGATATATCTCAGTTCCAGCGAGCCGGTTATGGCCAGCTCATCCGCGAGAAACGCCTCCCGGATCTCCTCCGTCGTCATGCGCTCATAGCGCACAGCATCCGCAACCTGCAGCAGCTTCATTACTCTTTCACCTTGATGACATAGTAGAGCAGCGTCTTACCCGGAGTCAGCACGGCCTGATGCGGAGTCTTCGGCCGAAGGTGGAAAACGTCCCCCTTCTTCAGTGCGATTTTCGTTCCACCCTCAATTCCCGAGCCACTCAGCTCTCCAGGCTTCCCGTCGATCGGGTACTGGTCTTTCAGCTTTCCACCCACCAACATAGTGAATTCTCCATCGAGGACGACGAAGAAATCCGACCACGCCTCGTGATACTCGGGAGCACCCGTCTTTGCCCGTGCCGCCAGCATAGTTTTGTGATTCCCATACTCTTTTAGCGTCTCACTGTAGACGCCGGTCTCGGCGGTTCTTGCCTTCGCCACGAATTCTTTCCCGCGCGAAGCCAGTACTTCTGCGGGGTCTACCGTAGCTGGACCGAACTCCTGAGCACCCACAGGAATCGCCATGAGCAGCAACGCAGCGGCCTTCCAAGCCGACCTTTCTTCGACGGAAGGCGCCCAGCAGCTCTTCGACCAGGTCATCGCCAAGTTTAGCCAGATCGACATTCTGGTCAACAATGCCGGCACCATTATCCGGCACGAGGCTGTCGACTATCCCTTTGAGGACTGGCAGCGCGTCATCCAGATCAATCTGAACTCTGTCTTTCAGCTCTCTCAGCTGGTCGGACGTGCGCTCATCGAACGCAAAGCTCCAGGCAAGATCGTAAACATCGCTTCGCTGCTTTCCTTCCAGGGCGGCATCCGCGTGCCTGCGTATGCCGCCAGCAAGGGCGCTGTGGCACAGCTCACGAAGGCACTAGCGAATGAATGGGCGCCGCGCGGCATCCAGGTCAACGCAATCGCTCCCGGCTACATTGCCACCGACAATACGCTGCCGCTGCGTAATGACGAGACGCGTAACCGCCAGATCCTCGAGCGCATCCCCACCGGCCGCTGGGGCGATCCTGAAGACATCGCCGCTACCGCAGTCTTCCTCTCCAGCCCTGCCGCCAACTACATCACCGGCACTGTACTCAATGTCGATGGTGGATGGCTCGCACGCTAAGGAAACACTTCCTTCAATGAAAAGGAGCGCCATTGGCGCTCCTTTTCCGCTTCATCGCAGAAGCTTACTGATTTACACCGCTGGCCAGGAAGCCGCCGTCCACCACGACAATCTCACCAGTGATAAACGAAGCAGCATCGCTGGCCAGGAAGATCGCCGCACCGACCAGTTCTTCAGTCTTACCGAAGCGGCCCATCGGCGTACGCATCTTCAGCTCCTGTCCACGCGGGGACTCATCGAGCAGCTTGGCATTCAGGTCCGTGCGGAAGACGCCCGGAGCGATCGCATTCACGGTCACGCCCAGCGACGACCACTCCACCGCCAGCGAACGGGTTAGCGCGCCCACAGCAGCCTTGCTGGCCGCATAAGCAGAGACTTCCTTCAAGCTGACAAAGGTGTTCAGCGAAGCGATGTTCACGATGCGACCGTAACCACGCTCCAGCATGTGCTTGCCGAAGATCTGGCAGGCGCGCAGAGTGCCGGTCACGTTGGTGCTCATGATGTCGTCCCAGGTCTCTTCGGGAACTGTCAGCGTGGGCTCACGCTTGATCTTGCCGGCGCAGTTGATCAGGATGTCGACCTTGCCGAACGCCTCCAGAGTCTTGTCGGCGAGGGTCTGCAGCGTCGCACGGTCGTTTACGTCCGTCGGAACGCGCAGCGAACGGCGGCCCAGCGCCTCAATCTTCGCAGCCACCTCGTCTACCTGCTCCTGGCGCCGCGAGCTCGCCACCACAWCCGCGCCGGCTTCAGCCAGGCCCAGCGACATTGCCAGACCGATGCCCGACGTTCCACCAACCACCACGGCAGTCTTGCCCGTGAGATCAAACAGCTTGTGCCCCATCTTTCCCCTCCTACTTCACTTTGCTCAAAATCTCGTCTACGACCTGTTCTACGGGTCTGTCATTCGTCACGATAACAGCGTCGGACGGGCGTTCCAGCGTAGCCAACTGGCTGTCCAGCAGCTTCGGATTCATGTACTCGTGCTGACGTGCCGCCAGGCGCTCCGTGAGCGTCTCCTTCGGAAGATCCAGCAGCACAAATTGCACAGCCCCCTCCGGCATACCCTGGCTCAGAGTCACGCGGTACTTGTCTTTCAGCGCGGAGCAGGCCAGTATGCCGTTGCTTCTCTTCTCGTGCCATTCGCGCATCAGCTGGTTCAGCCGCTCCAGCCAGGGCTGGCGGTCCTCGTCATTCAGCGGCTGCCCAGCACCCATCTTTGCTTTGTTCGCAGGCGGATGGTAATCATCCGCATCGGCAAACGGACAACTCAACCGTTCGGCCAGTGCATGACCGACCGTCGACTTGCCTGCTCCCGAAACTCCCATCAAAACCAGAATCATCTTCGCCTCAGCAAAAAGCGCGGCACCTGCTCTGCCGCGCTTTTTGTATCCATCTTCAGTATTACGCGCCCAGGAAGACCGGACGAATGTGGCGATCCCACAGGTTCTCGGTCACGTTCTTGGCGACGATCTCTTCGTTCGCCTCCAGAGCCTCCAGATAACGCGGTCCCATCTTGGCCGCAACCTTGAAGCCGACGTGGATCAACTGGCGGAAGTTCGCGTTGTACAGAGGATTGCTCTGTACGTGACGCAGTGCACCAACGAACTGCGCACTCGTCCAGCCATTGACTTCGTCCACCGTCGGAAGCTGTTCCTTCTTGATGTCGATCACCGTGGCATACGGAGCCATCAGCTCATCGGCATGCGAGAACGCCTCGGCATACACTTCCTTCGCAATCGCCAGGCCCGTACCACCGGCCTCAGCCAGACCGATCACCTCTTCCAGCCAGGTGGTGCCGGCCGTCTTGAGGTGAACGCCCGCGCCGGTCTTGGTCACAGCGTTGTGAATCGCAGCATAGATCGAGAACTTGTCCGATCCCGAGTGAACGCTCAGTTTCAGGTTCTCCGGCAGGCCGTAGTTCTTCACGGCGAAGGCGATCGCCGCCAGGTCTTCCTCAAACTCGCGGGTGAACTGCGCGACATCGCCCACGTACTCCACACCCTTGTTGAAGCGGCCGGTGAACTTCGGAGCGATGGTCTGGATCGGCACCTTCTCGTCTGCAATCGCAGCCAGGATGATCAGCAGCTCTACCGGGGTCTGCGGCAGGTCGGTCTCGTCCATTGAGATCTCAGGAACGAATTTGCCCTCGCCCTTCGCTTCCAGGATGGCACGATAGATCTTTCCGGCCTCCTGCACCGCGCCGAGGAACTTGTTCGCTACACCGCGCACAAAGGCCTCATCGGTACGGAACGGCTCCGCGATACCAGGAATGTTCACCGTGCCCACCAGCTCCGGGTGACGGCTTACAAATGCATCCACGTCAGCAGCCGCAGCAGGCTTGCCGATGTCGTCCGCCACATCGATGGTGAAGAAGTCACAGGGAGCCACAAAGCGCGCCATCGTCTTCAGATTGATATGGTCCGCGTCGAGGAAGTATGGCTTGTCCCAGCCCAGCGCCTTTACGGCAGCATCGGCGGCGGCGCGCGTCAGCGAAGGCTCGCTGCCAATGATGGTGTGCTCACGGTTCGACTTGTTCCATACCGGCACCACCTCTACACCGGCCTTAGCCGCATTCACGCAAGCCTGAAGCTGCGCCTTTGCCTGGTGGGCGAACCGATCGCCGGTACCGATCGAAAACCGTGGAAGCCGCAATACGTCACTCATCGAACTAATTCCTCATTTCCCGTAACTGGTCGAACCAATTTTATGACACCAAGCATATCAACGAAAAGCTGCCCCATGATTATCGTGAAGAAACTTGCATTCCCTAAGGAACTGAGAAACGGCTACTCAAGAGGTAAAACCACTTGAAATGCCGCAATTTCGGAACGTCCCTGCCAGCCGGCGAAGGAAAAGGGCCGGCACTCTGCCGGCCCTCCCATTCGTCACGGGTTGTTACAGTTTGTATGCCTTGCGCACCAGGTTGACGGTCAGGTCCTGGGCTACTTCAAAGGCTTCCTGCTCCTCGATGCGGTGCTCGGCCACCAACCGTGCCAGGAAGGCACAGTCGATACGCCGCGCCACGTCGTGACGTGAAGGAATTGACAGGAAGGCACGTGTATCGTCGTTGAAGCCGACCGTGTTGTAGAAGCCGGCGGTCTCGGTCACCTGCTCGCGGAAGCGCGTCATGCCCTCCGGCGAATCGTGGAACCACCATGCCGGGCCAAGCCGCAGGCACGGATAGTGTCCGGCGAGCGGAGCCAGTTCACGGCTGTAGGTGGTCTCATCGAGCGTGAACAGAATGAACGTAAATTCAGGTTCATTGCCGTACTTATCCAGCAGTGGACGCAGGTTGCGGACATACTCCGTCGGCGACGGAATGTCGGCGCCCTTGTCACGGCCGAACTTCTTGTAGATGCCGAGATTGTGATTGCGCACAGAGCCCGGATGCAGCTGCATCACCAGGCCGTCTTCCACGCTCATACCGGCCAGTTCGGTCAGCATCTGCGCCTGGAAGAGCTCCATCTCTTTGGCATCGGCCGTACCGGCATGGATCTTGGCATACAGAGCGCTCGCAGCAGCCTCGCCCAGGTCGGCCGTCTTCGCCGTCAAGTGGCCATGGTCGGTAGCGGTTGCGCCCATCTCGATGAAGAAACGGCGGCGGGCGCGCAAAGCAGCCAGATAGCCCTTGTAATTGGAGGTATCCTCGCCAGTTAGCTCACCCAGCTTCTTCAGGTTGCCCTGGAAGTCGGCATACTCGGCGTCAATCACCGCATCGGGACGGAAGGTCGGGACCACACGCCCCTTCCATCCGGATTCGCGGATAGCTTCGTGATATTCGAGGCTATCGAGCGGAGAATCGGTCGTCGCCAGTACCTCGATATTGAACTTCTCAAACAGAGCCCGCGGCCGGAACTCAGGTGTCTGCAGCTTCGCCGCAATCGTGTCATAGAACGCATCGGCGTTCTTCTCGCTCAGCAGCTCTGTGAGGCCGAACTGCTTTTCGAGGGTGTAATCCAGCCACATACGCGTCGGCGTGCCGCGGAAGAGGTAATAGTGCTTCGCGAAGATCCGCCACACCTCACGCGAATCTGCCTTCTGCTTGCCGTCGATCTGCGGCACCCCCAGGCTCTCCAGCTTGACGCCCTGCGAGTACAGCATGCGGAAGACATAATGATCCGGCTGAATCAGCAGCGCGGCGGGATCAGGAAACGCCGGATCCTCGGCAAACCAGCGCGGGTCAGTATGTCCATGCGGAGAGATGATGGGCAGGTCACGTACCGTCTCATAGAGCTTCTCTGCGATCTTTCGTACACCCGGCTCCGCCGGGAACAAACGGGCTTCGTTCAGCATTTTGTTCATCCTCACAACAATCAGCCTATCAAGTCCGCGCAACTCCGTCGCCAAGGGGTCGCTGCCGACAGGATTTACTTGCGCCTCATACAACTACCCTAGAAACTAAGGACATGACATCCCTCGTCCGCGAACATCTCAACGGAACCGCCGCCACCATCCAGAAGGTTCTGGCCGACGAAGCCATCTTATCGGCAGTCGCTGCAGCAGCCGAAGCAACAGCGGCCTCCATGCTAAAAGGGGGCAAGCTGCTTGTCGCGGGTAACGGAGGCTCCGCCGCCGATGCACAGCATCTGGTTGCCGAGTTCGTGTGYCGCCTGGTGCATGACCGCGCCGCCATGCGCGCCGTCGCCCTGACAGTCGACAGCTCCAATCTGACGGCAATTGGCAACGATCTCGGTTTCGATCGCCTCTTCTCCCGTCAGATCGAAGCCCTTGGCGCCACGGGTGATGTCTTTTTTGGAATCTCCACCTCGGGCAACTCCCCGAATATCCTCGCGGCAATCGACGAAGCGAAGAAGCGCGGCATGATTACCGTCGGCTTCACCGGGAAGGACGGCGGCCGGATGGTCGRGCTTKGCGACTTTACCGTGATTATTCCCTCCTCGATTACCGCCCACATCCAGGAGTGCCACCTGGCCCTTGAACACGTCTTCTGTGCGATGACCGAACGGTGCTACTTTGAAGGCCTGAAGCAGAACTAAGAGTTGCACACTAACAAGAAGAAGGGCCGGCGAATGCCGGCCCTTTCTGGTTCTATCTCCACGACTAGACTACGGTAGGAAGTAACGAACTCCCGTGTAGACAAAGTGGTTGGTCGCACGCGGAGCTCCACCTACCCCAGCCCATCCATCGCGGGTCAGGTAACTGTAGACCGTCGAGAGCTGGAAGCGCCCCGCCGGACCGTCATAGAAACGATAGACATAGCCGACCGAGCGTGCTGTCAGCATGCGCGTTGCACCGACGCAATTCGCAGGTGTGCCGGGAACGAACCCGGTATTCCCCGTCGGAGCAGCCTCCGTCAGGCAGCCCGTATTCACCATGGACGGCGGAGCATACCCAACCAGCGTTCCATTGCTGTCGCGGTAGTAGAGCCGCTGCGTGTACTCCAGGCCGTCATAGGTGAACAGATCCAGCTTCTTCGTCGCCTTGAATTCCGCGCGGAAGAATGCCTGAGCGCCGCGCAGCGGGGCCAACGTACCATCCGGATGCACAGTGACATCCGGCAGGGTGGCTGCACCGTAACGGCCTACGCCGCGGCCTGCGAGCACCTTGGCGCCGATCTCCAGCCGTTGTCCCACTGGAACACGGCCGCTAACAAAGAATGATCCACCGGCCTTGGTGTCGTTCTGCGGTGTCACCGCGCCGGTCGGATAATAGCGGTCGCGGAAGAGACGTCCCATCACGCCAAGCTCATAGTGTCCGCGCCATACGCCACCCTTCGCCGGATCATAGGAGACCTTCGCCAGCACATCGGGAGCCGGATTTTCGGTGTAGTTGAAGCCTGGGTTATAAGCACCCAGTGCATTGCCGGGAGCTCCGAGGAAGAAGTTGCTGGGTGCGTTGGTCGCATTGAACAGCGCCTGCGACTGTTCCAGCGAGAAGGCCGCCTGCACTGACTCTCCAAACTTCTTCGTCACACGCACCGATCCCAGCCGGCCCCAGGTATAGCCGATGTGCTGGGCAGCATCGAGAACATTTGGCAGACTCTCAGCACGTGGCTCCGCGCCGCGACGGTGTTCTGTCGCCAGGGTCCACATCTGGCCTGCCGTAAAGGTCCAGCCGGAGTTAAAGGCAGCTTGCCCCCAGAGCTGGCGTTGCCGCAAAACGTAGCTATTGGACTGGTTGTTATTCGAGGTGGCTCCGGCGGCAACGAAGTCGGTTTCAAAGTAACCGGTAAGTTTTCCGAAGCCGGTTTTGCCTTCGGCGAGCAGACTGAAACGCGACTGACGTCCGCTGCCGTACCACTCGCTTACATGGGCCAGCCCCGAACCGGCATATGGCAACTGGCTGAAGATAGTGTTCACTTCAGCGGCCATGGACTTCGAGCGGTAGATCGTATCCAGGCTGAGGAAGCCTCCGGGCGTCAGAGAAATGCCCTTGAAGCGGAAGCTCGATGGGCCATCGGCGACTGCCGGAGGCTTTACGGCAGCAACAATCGCCTCGGTCGGCTTGACCGGGACAGGCGTTACCATGGCGACGCTGGATGACTCCGCCGCCGCGACAGGAGCCGCCGCCGGAACGACCTTTATAACAGGCAGCGCCGGAGCTGCCTCTGCAGCCAGAATGGGAGCCGCAGCAGAGACCGGCTGCGCGCCACGACTCAACGCCAACTGTGTCTTCAGCAGGTCAATCTGCGCCTGCAGCTCCTTGCGCATGGCGGCCATCTCCGCACGCAGCGTTTTTGTCTCTTCGCTTTCGTTTCGTGCTTCCTGCGCCTCTGAATCTACTGCGCCTCCGCCCAGCAACAATGCCACACCTACCAACCAAATACGCCAAAACCGCATTGAAACATCTCTCCCGGTCATAAAAATTGATCGATCATCTCATGGTCGCATTCCCGACATTTCCATTTCCACAGCGCTGATGTACGGTGGTCTGCATGGCACATCGTTTAACTGCAGCCATCCTCCTCGGCTGCTCTGCTTCCCTGTTTGCTCAATCCTCTGCCAACACCACTCCGCCGAAGCTTGCATTGATCCCGGTTCCTCGCGAGGCAGCAGCAGGTGAGACCTTCCCCCTCACCCAGGGCATCGAGGTAACATGTGCCTCTCCGTGCGATCCCGAAGACGCCTTCGCGTTAGACGACTTCAAGGCATTCCTGGCATCCCGCTCTATTGCTACCCCACCAGCTGGAGCTCCAGTCCACGTCTTCGTCACTCGCTATGGCAGCAGCACCAATGCGAAGTCGATCTACACGGACGCTCTGCCGAAAGGCGCTCCCCAAGAGCCCGATGATGCCATCAAGCCAGAGGGATATGCGATCATCCCTGACAAGCAAGGCATCGCCCTGACAGGCTTTACTGCTAGCGGAGTCTTCTACGCCCTGCAGACCGCGAAGCAACTTATCGACGGCAATGGACCCCAGGCCGTGTTGCATACGGCCACCATTCGCGACTGGCCGGCGTTGAAGTATCGCGGCCTGCACGACGATCTCTCGCGCGGCCCTTTTCCCACACTAGATTTCATGAAGAAGCAACTCCGGGTACTGGCGGCCTACAAGGTCAACATCTACTCGCCCTACTTCGAGCACACCATGCAGTACACGGGGCATCCGCTGATGCAGCCGCCCGGAGGCCATCTGACCCAGGCTGAAGCGCGGGAGCTGGCCGCCTACGCAGCCAAGCTGCACATCACCATCATTCCCGAGCAGGAAGCCTTCGGCCACCTCCACTACCTGCTCAACTGGGAGCAGTACACGCCGCTGGCGGAGACACCGCACGGCCATGTACTGGCCCCCGGAGCGACGGGTTCCACCACGCTGATCCGCGATATGTTCACGGAGCTCTCGAACATCTTCTCCGGACCGTTCCTGCATATCGGTGCGGATGAGACGGTAGACCTGGGCAAAGGCGCCACGAAACCCGACGTCGATGCGCGTGGGCTTGGACCGGTCTACCTCGACTTCATGCAGCGGATCGTTACCGACCTGAAGCCGCTGAACCGGCGGTTGCTCTTCTGGGGTGATATTGCCTACAAGGAGCCTGCTCTACTGAAAGCGATGCCCGCGCAGTTCAAGCGGGATACGCTGGCCGTGGCCTGGGAGTACAACCCACATGCGAGCTTCGACAGCTACATCACTCCCTTCACCAATGCGGCGTTCGAGACCTGGGTCGCGCCGGGAGTGAACAATTGGTCGCGCGTCTATCCCAACAACAACTACGCGCTCTCCAACATCCAGAACTTCACCGCCGACGGAGAACGGTTGGGAGCCACCGGCCAGCTCAACACTATCTGGCGCGACGATGGTGAGGCCCTGGCCAACAACGACTGGTACGGCATTCTGTTCGGCGCGGAAGCCGCATGGCACCAGGGACAGGCCTCGATCCCGGCGTTCCAGGCCAGCTATGGCCGCAGCTTCCACGGCGATACGACCGGCTCCATTGACCAGGCGCAGAAGGAGCTGATGCTCTGCCACCAGGTTCTGAAGGACTCTGACTATAAGGCAGACGGAGGAGACCTTCTTTTCTGGATCGATCCCTGGTCTTCGGACGGACAGAAACAGGCGACGCAGCTCCGTCCGGTGCTGCGCGAGCTGCGTCTGCATGCCGAGGCGGCGCTGACGCTGATTGCCAAGGCTCGCGTAACAAACCCAAACCTCCGCGAAACCGATGCGTTGGACGCGCTGGAGCTCGGCGCGCGGCGCTTCGACCTGATCGGCCTGAAGTTCCAGCTCGCCGACGAAATGGCAACCGGATACCAGCATGCATACAGCCTGCAAGCCTCAAAGACCCGCGACGACCGTCTTGAAGTAAGCCGCGAACTCAACGTGATCAATGCCGTAAACGGCAAGCTGCAGGACCTGCGCAATAACTATTCACTGCTGCGCGATCTATATGAAACAGCATGGCTCAAGTCGAACCGTCCTTACTTCCTGCGTAATAACCTGGAGCGTTACGACTTCACCATTCAGCTCTGGCTGTCGCGTATCGACAAGGTACGTACAGCGCAACGGCAGTGGACCAACGACCGCACACTGCCACCCGCCAGTGATCTGGGGATTCCAGCACCGCCAGTCGCCACACGTTAGAGCCATCCTCCTGTAGGTGTAGTGCAGGGGGCGTGCATCTATGGGCGTTTTCCTCAATGAAAACGCCGCCGCACGCTCTTCACGGGATACCCAGCAACAGGAGAAATGCTCTAATCAGCTTCCAGAACAGGTAACATAACCGAGTAGTGTCTACGATTCTTACAGCCGCACGGGCCCTTACATCGCAGGGCATTGTCGAAAATCCCATCCTCACCCTTGAGGACGGCCGCATTGCACACATCTCCACTCGCGAGAGCAGTGAAACGCCGGCCGGCGCCAAGCACTTCCCCAACGCCACCATTACTCCGGCGCTCTTCGATGTCCACCTGCACGGAGCTGCGAACCACGATGTGATGGAGGCGAACCCGACTGCGTTATCGGCGGTCGCAAGCTTTCTGGCAACACGTGGTGTTGGGCAGTTTCTGCCCACGACCGTGACCGCTCCGATCGATGCCACGTTGCAGGCACTCAGTGGACTGGCCGATATCATCGAAGGGCCGGCGCAGCCAGGCCAGGCTCGCCCCGTCGGCGTCCATCTGGAAGGCCCTTTCGTCTCGCACAGTAAGCGCGGCGTCCACGCCGCAGCCTTGATTCAGCCGCCGAGTGTGGACCTCTTTGACCGCTTCTATGAAGCTTCACGCGGGCACATTCGCCTGTTGACCATCGCTCCCGAAGAACCGCGTGCGATGGATGTCATTCGTCGCGCCGTGGAGAAGGGCGTTCGCGTCTCCGTCGGGCACTCCAATGCCACGCTTGCAGAAACAGACGCGGCCATTGCTGCCGGAGCTGTTTCTGCAACCCACACCTTCAACGCCATGCGAGCGCTCGACCATCGCGAACCCGGTGTGCTCGGCGCGGTCCTTGATCGCGATGCTCTGTTCGCAGAGCTCATCTGCGACGGCGTCCATGTCGCACCGGAGCTGGTAAGGCTCTGGCTCAAAGCCAAGGGGCCGCATCGCGGGATCCTGGTCACGGATGGCATCTCCGCCACCGGCATGCCGGAAGGCACCTACATGCTAGGCGACTTCGAGGTGACAGTTGCCGATGGACGCGCCACCGCCCGTGGTGTTCTGGCAGGAAGCGTTCTTACGCTCGATAAGGCAATTGAGAACGTGCGTGCCTTTACAGGGACGTCTTTGGCTACAGCAGTAGGGCTGGCGAGCACCAATCCGGCAACGATGCTTGGATTGGAAGCGCCGGTGATTGCGGAGGGAAAGCCTGCGAACCTCAACCTGTTTACCGAAGACGGCAAGCTGCTGGGTACCTGTCTGGGCGGCACGTTTTTGGCATAACGAACTGCGTTGGAGTGTCGACAAATTCGAAACAGCCCATGCACCCGGATCTGTGGCTACCGACGGTGAGCCGCTCTCCACAGAGCTCCGACAACGGCGTCTACTTCTCCCTCAACAAATCGTGCGCCGGGGATCTGCTGCAGAATCGCAGCATTGAAGCTCTCCCTGACACGATCGATCTTGCCGAGAACACTTCCCGTGTACGCCACACCGCACTCAGACGCCGCAAAGCCTGCGGCCTGCATCTTGCGATGGACCGTGACGACCTGCGTTGCCAGCTCCTCACCCGCGCGCCGCAGGACATCGATGGCCACGGCATCTCCGCGATCCGCACAGGCCACCACAACCTGCGATAACCCGGCAAACGAAGTGCCCGGCCGATGCGCAACGGCGATGAGATCACCGATACCTTCTACATTCCATGCCCGCATCGCCTCCGTAAGCACCAGCGGGTTCTCTCCCCGATCTCGCGCTTTGGTGGCAGACCGCAATGCCTCGTGTCCGATCCAATAGCCAGAACCTTCATCTCCCAGCATTGGCCCCCAGCCGCCGGCGCCGAACAGCGTGTCTCCGAACCGTCCGCCCACATTGGATCCCGTACCCGCGATCACCAGAATTCCATCGCCACCAGAAAACGCCGCATCCAGCGCAATCACCTGGTCGCCGACGATCTCCACCGTTCCGCCCACACGGCGGCTAAGCACACGATCTACAAACTCCCGTACCGCAGGAACGCTGGCCCCGCTAAGTCCGACACTGCTCCGCTCCACGTATCGCAGATCGACGCCTGCTTTGGAGCCAAGCTCTTCTATCAACGCTCCAAAACGCGCCTCGGCGGCACGACGGGCGTCGGCGTCGCCTTCAGCAATGCGCAGGGTCTTGATACTCTCACCTTCCACGCGGGCCAGCTCCCGGCCATCCTCGCTGACAGCCACGCGGGTACGGGACCCGCCGGCATCCATTCCCAGATAAAACGCCATAGCCAGTGATCATACCGTGCCCTTACACTCACACGTAGATGACTCGCCTGCACCCGCTCGATCTGGCTATCGTGGCCGCCTATCTTGTTGGCATCACTCTCTTCGGTCTGCGCTTCCGGTCGCAGGACAAATCGCTGAGCTCCTACTTTCTGGGCGGCAAGACGATTCCGTGGTGGGCCATCGCACTCTCCATCGTTTCGGCGGAGACCAGTACGCTGACCATCATCTCGGTCCCCGGCATCGCGTTTACTTCGAACTTCGGTTTCCTGCAGCTTGTGCTGGGATACATGATCGGGCGCCTTGTGATCTGCGTCCTGTTTCTTCCGCGCTACTTCCATGGCGAGCTGTTTACGGCCTATCAGCTTATCCGTCGGCGCTTCGGACCGACCCTGCACACCGTGACCGCAGGTCTGTTCCTGATCACCAGAGCAGCTGCTGAAGGTGTGCGCGTCTTCGCCATCTCGATCGTTGTCGGACTGGCGATAGGAACCAACGACATCCTGTCGATCGCCATCATCTCCGCACTGACTCTGCTCTACACCTTCGAGGGAGGCATGACCGCGGTGATCTGGACCGACGTCGTGCAGATGACGCTCTACATCGCCGGCACCTTCGTCGCGCTGATCACACTCGGCCGCCATGTCCCCGGCGGCTGGACACACATCCATGAAGCCGCCTCCGCGGTAGGCAAATTGCACTGGCTCGATTTCAGTTTTTCGCTGGTAAAGACCTACACCTTCTGGGCCGGCATTCTGGGTGGAACCTTCCTCACCATGGCATCGCATGGCACCGATCAGTTGATGGTGCAGCGCCTGCTGGCGGCAAAGAGCCTCAGAGAATCCCGTTTGGCTCTGCTCGCATCGGGCGGCGTCGTCTTTCTGCAGTTCCTCCTGTTCCTCATCATCGGCGCAGGCCTCTGGGTCTTCTACGGACAGCCGTCGAGCGGCACACCGGGCTTCAGCAGCGCCGACCGTATCTTCCCGGCCTTCATCGTGCGTGAGATGCCGACCGGCATCGCCGGTCTGTTGATTGCCGCCATCCTTGCAGCGGCGATGTCGAACCTGAGTGCCGCATTGAACTCGCTATCATCGACCACAGTCGTCGATTTCTATATGCGGATCCGCCCTGAGGCGACAGAACGCGAACGCACCAGCCTGTCGCGTATTTCGACCGGTGTATGGGCGGTGATCCTCTTTGCCATCGCCGTCTACTCCGTCTTTGCAGGTGGCAAGGGCCATGTTGTTGAAACCGGCCTCTCCATCGCCTCGGTTGCGTACGGCTCGCTGCTCGGAGTCTTTCTGCTAGGAACGCTGACGAAGTTCGCAACCCAGACCGGAGCAATTGTGGGCATGATTGCGGGCTTCGCCGTCAATCTGGTGCTCTGGCTGAGCAGCATCAACATAATCCCAGCCATTCCCGGTTTGCCTCCGATTGCCTACACTTGGTACGTACTGCTCGGCTCGACGGTGACGGTTGCCGTCGGCGCGGGCATCAGCCTCGTCCAATCCAAAGATCCTGCGTGAGGTCTTCTATGATCCGGCCATTTCTGATCACAGCCCTGGCAGCCTCAACCGCGGTTCTTTCCGCGCAGCAGACATCGACGTCCCGGCCGAAGTTCGATGGGTTCGAAGTCGCGACCGTCAAACCCATCGAACATAATCCGCAAGGCGGCCGCTACTTCCGCATGGAGAGCAACAACCGCTTCGTCGTCCGCGACTACACTCTCAAACTGCTTATTGCTGCGGCCTATGATCTGAACCCGCGGACCATCTCCGGTGGACCAGACTGGCTTGATTCGGAACACTACAACATCGATGCCCTGACACCGGGAGACACCCGTCCGGTCCGCACCGAACAGATGGTCATGCTGCGGGGCCTGCTCACCGAGAGATTTCATCTTGCCTTCCACCGCGAGCAAAAAGATTTCTCGATCTATGAGCTCACCGTGGCTCCTCATGGACCAAAGCTGAAGCCCAGCACGATGAAGCCGGATGATCCACCAACGTTGATTGCCACGGTCTATCCCCCTTCGAAGATCGTGCTGCCGGCACGCAACGCAACCGTTAGCGAACTTGCCGCGATGATGCAGCGGGCGATGCTCGACCGCCCTGTGGTGGATAAGACCGGACTGAGCGGGCGTTATGACTTCGACCTGGAATGGGCTCCGGATGAGACACAGTTCGGAGGCGAGGTGCCTCGGGCATCGAACGATGCGCCCAGCCCGCCGCTCTTCATCGCATTGCAGGAACAACTCGGTCTGAAGATCACCGCAACTCACGGATCGGTCTCTACCCTCGTGGTCGACAAAGCCGACAAACCAACGGACAACTAAGAGCATTTTCCCTGTTGCTGGGTATCCCGGAAGGAATGTACAGCGGCGTTTTCATTGCGGAAAACGCCCATAGATACGGAAGCCCTACACTACACCTACAGGGAAATGCTCTAACGCAATCGCCAGTCACTGAAAGCTATCCCCAAAATGATCGCCATGCGCAAAGTCTTCGCCGCCGCTCTTCTGTTTGCTGTCAGTACCTTTTCGCACGCACAGGACTTCTCTTCCATCGATACGCTGATGGCCGACGCCCTGAAGGCTGGGCAACTGYCCGGTGGTGTCGTAGTGATTGGGCACGATGGGAAGGTTGTCTTTCACAAGGCTTACGGTGACCGCAAGGTCGCCGGCGAAATCGGCCTCGATGGCTCGACCGCCGCGGAGCCAATGACCGAAGAGACGATCTTTGACATGGCCTCGCTGACCAAGTGCATCGCGACTGCGACGGCAATGATGCAGCTCTATGAGCAGGGCAAGTTCCAGTTTGATGATCCGGTCTCCAAGTATCTGCCGGCCTTCGCCGCCAATGGCAAAGAAAAGATCACCATTCGTCAGGTCCTGACCCACTACTCCGGTCTCGCGCCTGATGTTTCTCTGAAAGACCCGTGGGGACTGGCCGCTCCAGACAAGGCGGAAGGCATCACGCGGGCGATGGAGTCCACGCCGATCAATCCCCCGGGGGCGAAGTTCGTTTATTCCGACATCAACTTCATCACTGCCGGAGCCCTGGTCGAGAAGCTTTCGGGTGAGCCGCTCGACGTCTATGCGCAAAAACATATCTTCGAACCGCTGAAGATGACGCACACCCGCTACCTCCCATTCGACAAGGTGTGCGGACATGCGAAGAAGGTTGGCGCGGCGCTGGTCTATGAGGACAGCAAGGCCATGTACAAGTGCGCCGAGGGAACGTGGCCCGGCACCTTGATTCCGGGCATCGCTCCTACGGCACATGACGATGAGCTCAACGCCCAGGTGAATCCGCACTTCGACCAGCTCATTCGAGGATCAGTGCACGACCCGACGACGCGACGCATGGGTTCCGTCGCTGGACATGCCGGTGTCTTTTCGACCGCGCAGGATGTCGCCATCTACGCGCAGGCTCTGCTCGATAAGCTCGCGGGACGGCCTTCAAGCTTCCCGCTCAAGACCGAGACGCTGAAGCTGATGGCACAGCCGGAACAGCCGACTGGCGCAAAATACCTGCGCGGTTATGGATGGGATATCGATTCGCCCTATTCCCGACCACGTGGTGACCTCTTCCCTGTCGGTAGCTTTGGTCATACCGGCTTCACCGGCACCAGCCTGTGGATGGACCCACGCAGCAATACCTACATCATCCTGCTGGCCAATGCGATTCACCCCAAGGGACGCCCTCCGATCACCCCCTTGCGCGGCAAGATCGCAACAGCAACAGCGCAGGCACTCAACCTCTATACACCTGGATCGAAGACAGCGACTGGAGCAGAGATCCTTCCAGGCATCGATTCCCTCGAGTCTCAAAGCTTCGCGCAGCTCAAGCCGCTACTCGCGCACCACAACAACCATCTGAACATCGGCCTGCTCACCAACAACACCGGCCTCGATCGCAACGGGAAGCGCACCATCGATATCCTTACCCACGCCAGCCTTCCTGGGCTGAAGCTCACGATGCTCTTCTCGCCGGAGCACGGCATTCTTGGCGCCGAGGACCGCGAAGGCATCGAGTCCGGCAAGGACAAAGCATCGGGCCTGCCCGTCATCTCGCTCTATGCGTCGGTAGCAGCGCGACATCCGAAGCACGAAGATCTCGCCAACCTCGATGCCGTCTTTGTTGATCTGCAGGATGCAGGCTTCCGCTACTACACGTACGAAGCACAGGTAGGCTACTTCCTCGACGCGGCCGCCCAGGAAGAACAGCAGTACCATCATCGTCTCGACATCGTGATTCTCGATCGTCCGGCGATGCCCGCCGGCACCACCGTCGGCGGACCGCTCTCCGATACCGGCCACGATGGCTATACCAACTACATGGCCGGTCTTCCATCTCAGAACGGCATGACACTGGGCGAAGTGACCCGTTACTTCAACCAGAACAAACTCGGGCCTAACGGCAAGCCGCTGGATGCGCCATTGACCGTCGTCCGCACCCAGAACTACACCCGTGGCCTATGGTTCGATCAGACCGGACTGCCATGGCAGAATCCGAGCCCGAATCTGCGCACCATGGCCTCCGTGACCATCTATGCGGCTCTGGGATTAGTGGAGACCTCAAACGCTTCTATCGGCCGCGGCACCGACTTTCCCTTTGAGCAGTTCGGAGCTCCTTGGATCAAGGCGGATGAGCTTGTGACCTACCTGAACAGCCGTAAGATCACGCAGGTGCGCTTCGAAGCCACCACACTGAAGGTCGCCGAAGACGAGCACAAGTATCCCTTCCACGGACAGGCGATTCCGGGCGTGCGCATTGTGGTGACGGATCGCACGAGACTCGACGGTCCAGCCCTGGGTCTTGAGATCCTGGCGGCACTGCATCATCTGTATCCGCAGCAATTCGATCTGGATCGGGCGAACCGGTTAGTCGTGAATCAGGCGACGATCGATGCCATCAAGGCAGACAAAGATCCGCACGATATCGTAGCGATGTGGGATGCGGGATTAAGTGAGTTCCGCGAGAAGCGGACGAAGGCCCTGATCTACGGCTATCTTCCCTAAGACCACATCTTCCAGGGCTCTGCCGACCAGTAGAAGCACAGGCGCGTGTCCAGGCTCGAGCGTATGCATGGTGCCGACACGCCCCATCACCACAGACTGTTCCGGCTGCCCTGCGCGAGAAACCGCAACGACAGGCGTTGTCGCATCCATACCGTTGGCCAGCAACTCGGCTCCGGTGGCAGCAAAGTCGCGTCCGGGCATGTAAACAGCCAGTGTTGCCTCGTCGGGCAGCATTCCCTGCCAGAGCGGCGGTGCCTGCTTGCCTTCAGCATGAGAGCCCGTTGCAAGGATGAGACGCGAGGCCGAACGGCGGTCCGTCAGCGGTGTCTGCAACGTGGCAGCAGCGGCGAAGACAGCCGAAACCCCGGGCACAACGACGGCGGGGATGCCCGCTTCGCGCAACGCATCCAACTCCTCAGCAGCGCGGCCAAAGACCATGGGATCACCGGACTTGAGACGAACAACGGAGAGCCCCTTGCGGGCCTCCTCGACCAGCATGGCATTGATTGCCTGCTGCGTGATGCGGGCTCGGCCGCAGCGCTTGCCTACGGACTCCACCACCGCTCCAGCGTGAATCAGCGCCAACACCGAGCCGGGCACGAGATCATCATGCAGCACCAGGTCCGCGGTCTCAAGAAGGCGCACGGCTCGCACCGTCAGAAGCTCAGGATCGCCGGGCCCCGCACCTACCAGATAGACAACGCCTTTGTGTGCCGTCGTCATTTCCGCGTCACCTCAGCGGCATGTTCGCGAGCCATCGCACGCGACGGGCAATCATCTTTGCTACAGGTTTCACGCTGTGCCAACTGGTGCAGAATCCACTTCCGCTCGTCGTTGGCAACCGGCTCCATCTCGATTACTTCGCGGCGCAGCTTACCAACCTCAGCGAGCCACTCTCCCGTATCCGGCGGAAGCTGCGCATCGATCTCTTTGCGCAAACGCTGTGCGAGAGCGGGTGACTCACCGGCAGTAGAGATAGCGATCTGCAGATCGCCACGCTCAACGATAGAACCATAGTAGAAGTCGCAGTACGGCGGATCATCGACAGCATTGACGAGGATATTCGCTGCCCGTGCCTCGTCAACGACGGCACGGTTCACCGCAGCGACGTTGGTTCCGGCAACCACGAGGAAGAAACCAGCTGTATCTCCGGCCTGCACCTCACGCTCGTGCCAGATCACGCGTCCGACCGCAGCCAGAGCACGAACCGAGTCGTTCGCCTCGGGCGCGATCACCGTTACATCAGCGCCGGCACGCAGCAATCCCTCCGCCTTTCCATCCGCAATCCGGCCGGCGCCTACGACGAGGCATCTACGGCCGTCGAGCTTCAGGAACATGGGAAAGAGACTGCTCATAGGCTGTTACTCCCCAATCGTCGCCGGCCCTGGTCCTGCGAGCTGGTTGCGAAGCTCCTCATCCGGGGTGCGGGCAAAGTAGGAGCGCAGGTTCTCGCCCTGCTCACGCTTGGCCAGGTAGCCGCGCAGCAGGCGCTCGATGGCCTCCGGCACCTCGGTCGCGGCTGCGCGATAGCCGATGGGACGCGCCGGACGCTGATACTTGCCGACCGCTCCGCCTACGGCGAAGTTGAAGGCATCAACCATCTTGCCGTCGACCTTGACCTTCTTGCCTTCCAGGCCGATATCGCCGATCCAGTGCTGGCCGCAGCCGTTCGGGCAACCGGTCACATTGATGCGAATCTGCTGATCGAACTGCGGCAGGCGCTCTTCGATCTCATCGACCAGCCACTTGGAAAATCCCTTGGTCTCGCTGATCGCCAGCTTGCAGAATTCTGTACCGGTGCAGGCCACGGTTCCGCGCCAGAAGACCGATCCCTCAACGTGCAGCTCCAGCTTGCCGAGCTCAGCCGCCAGTGCCTGCGCCTTCTCTGTCGGAACATTGGGGATGATCAGGTTCTGCATGATGGTGGTCCGCAGCTCCCCATTGCCAAACTCATCGGCCAGGTTGGCGATCTTCTCAAGCTGCTCGCCGCTTACGCGACCACGCAGAACGCTCATACCGACCGAGCTCAGGCCCTCCTGCTTCTGCTTGCGGATGCCGCAGTGATCGCGGAAGACATCTTCGGGCAGCACTTCCTCGACCGCAGGCTCGAAGGTGAAGCCCACGCGCTTCTGCAGCTCTTCCGTGAAGCTCTCGGCCGTCCAGCCATGTTCCATAAACATGTACTTGATGCGCGCCTTGGAGCGGTCTTTACGCAGCTCCTCCTGGTCCCTGAAGATCCGCAAAACACCACGCACGGCCTCGATGCACTGCTCCGGCTTGAGAAATACCGGCAGGCGAACCGCCATGTGCGGCTCCTTGGAGAGACCACCGCCGACACGCAGGCTATAGCCGAGCTCGTCGCCACGCTTGATCGCCGTAAGCGAGAGATCGTTGATCTCCGGATAGCAGCACCACACCGGGCACCCGCTCACCGCGATCTTGAACTTACGCGGCAGGTTGTAGAACTCCGGATTTCCGTTCATCTCGGCCGCGACTTCTTTGGCAAGGCCAGAGGCGTCGGTAATCTCTTCCCCATCGATACCGGCCAGCGGGCAGCCGGTCACGTTGCGGACCACGTCGCCGCAGGCGCTCTTAGGAGAGAGACCAACC
>NZ_JBFRCY010000002.1:0-21579 GCF_052113305.1 Terriglobus sp. YAF25 | reverse complement strand
GCTCGCAACGACACCCCTCAGCCGAGTGATTTGTTCGAAACCGGTACTTTGGCGACCGTCCACAAAGTTGTCAAAATGCCGAATCAAAGCCTGTTCGTCTTTACGGAAGGCAATGAGCGCGTGCGTCTGGCCAATTTCACACAGTTGCAGCCGTTCATGATGGCTGAGGTGGAAAGCCAGCCGGAGCCGGAGCCGGAGAAGACGTCCGAGCTCGAGGCTATGCAGCGCAATGTTGTCAGCCAGTTTCAGCAGGTAGTGCAGGCGTCCCCGACGCTTTCGGACGACTTGCAGACCATCGCGCTGAATATCGATGATTCGGGCCGTCTGGCCGACTTTGTCGGTAGCTCGCTGCCGTTCCTCACAACGCAGGATAAGCAGGAGCTGCTGGAGACCAACGATATCGCTGAGCGTCTGGAGCGTCTGAACAAGCACCTGGTGAAAGAGGCCGAGGTCCAGGCTCTGCGCAACAAGATTCAGAGCGAGGTGCAGGACTCCGTCCAGCAGAGCCAGCGCGAGTACTATCTGCGCGAGCAGATGAAGGCGATCCAGAAGGAACTGGGCGACGCCGACGACACCCAGAAGGACATCCAGGAGCTGAAAGAGAAGATTGATGCTGCTGGAATGCCGGAAGAGGTGAAGAAGGATGCTCTGAAGGAGCTTGGCCGCCTGCAGCGGATGAGCCCGATGGCCGCGGACTACTCCTTGACCCGCAACTACGTCGAGTGGCTGGCGGTGCTGCCGTGGGCCAAGACCTCCGGTGGAGAGGTGGATATCAAGAAGGCCGAGGGGATTCTGAACGAGGATCACTACGGTCTGAAGAAGGTGAAAGAGCGCATTCTCGATTACCTGGCGGTGCGCCGGTTGAAGCCCGATATGAAGGGGCCGATCCTGTGCTTCGTTGGACCTCCGGGCGTGGGTAAGACCTCGCTTGGGCGCTCGATTGCGAAGGCTCTGGGACGGAAGTTCTCCCGCATCTCGCTCGGCGGCATGCACGACGAGGCCGAGATCCGCGGACATCGCCGGACGTATATCGGTGCCCTTCCGGGACAGATCATTCAGCATTTGAAGCGGGTTGAGGTAAAGGATCCGGTCTTTATGCTCGATGAGATAGATAAGCTTGGTCGCGACTTCCGCGGCGACCCGGCGAGTGCTCTGCTCGAGACCCTTGATCCGGAACAAAACAACACGTTCCGGGATAACTATCTCGATCAGCCGTTCGACTTGAGCAAGGTCCTGTTTATCGCAACTGCCAACCAGCTCGATACGATTCCGGGGCCTTTGCTCGACCGTATGGAGATCATCGAACTCACCGGTTATACCGAGGAGGAGAAGGTCAACATTGCACAGCGCTACCTGGTCCCTCGCCAGGCGAAGGAGAACGGACTGGAGGAAGGGCAGTTAGAAATTCCTACCGAGTCCGTCGCGATTGTGGCGCGGCACTACACGCGTGAGGCGGGTGTTCGCCGCCTCGAACAGCTTGTCGGTACCATTGCCCGCAAAACAGCGCGCAAGATCGCCGAAGGCAGTGCGGAGAAGGTTGTGGTGACAACGGAGGTCGTGCAGGAGTTCCTGGGCGGCTTCAAGGTCAGGGTCGATACCGAAATCGCCGAGCGCACCAAGCGCGCCGGTGTGGCGGTAGGACTGGCCTGGACACCGGTGGGCGGTGACATACTCTTCATCGAAGCGAACAAGATGAAGGGTAAGGGGCACTTCCACATCACCGGCCAGATCGGCGACGTGATGAAGGAGAGCATGCAGGCGGCAATGACCTGGGTGCGCTCGAACGCAGTGTCGCTGGGGTTGGATGAGGATGTGCTGAAGGATATCGATGTCCATCTGCACGTGCCGGCAGGCGCCATCCCGAAGGATGGACCCTCTGCCGGTGTAACGATGGCGACGGCGATCGTGAGCCTGTTGACGGATAAACCAGTCCGTCCGCTGCTGGCGATGACCGGTGAAATTACGCTGAGCGGCAATGTGCTGCCGGTAGGTGGAATCAAGGAAAAGTTCCTCGCGGCCAAACGGGCCGGAGTGAAGGATGTGATTCTGCCGGTGGATGTGAAAACCAACGTCGACGAGGACCTGACCAAGGACCAGACCGACGGTATGACCATCCACTACGCGCGGCGCATCGAGGATGTCCTCGCGATTGCGCTTCCTTCAAACCAGAAGGAAGCCCAGATCGATGAGGCTCTGCGCGAGGCTGTTGTCTCGCAGGAGAGCGCGCTGACCGCGTAATCCCATCGCAGATTCAAAGGGCGGCTTCCCCAAAGAAGCCGCCCTTTTTGCGTTTGGGTATCATCGCTGCACGGCGATGATGCGGCATCTTCTGGTCTGCGGAGTAGTGGGCGGCGTGGCGATTGCGCTGCTGCAATGGAGCCAGTACCGGTTCCTCGTCGTGGACCATTCTGTCGAAATCTATGGCGCCCTGGTTGCGGCGATCTGCTCAGCCTTCGGCATCTGGCTTGGGCTGAAGCTGACCTCGCGGCCCCGGCAGGTGGAGGTGCGGGAGGTGCTGGTTCCCACCGATACTCCTTTCATTCGCAACGAGGAGCGAGTGGGCAGGCTTGGCATCACGCCGCGGGAGATGGAGATCCTGGAACTGGTCGCCGCAGGCCTGAGCAACCGCGAAATCGCCGAGCGCCTGTTTGTCAGCGAGAACACGGTCAAGACGCATTGCAGCCGGGTCTTCGGCAAACTGGGCGCGGAGCGCAGGACACAGGCGGTCCAGTTGGGGAAAGAGATCGGCATTTTGCCGTAGGCGCGTCACCCAAAGGTACGATTTCGCTGGAAAACCCGAAAATCATCCGAAAGAATGACGACACCGCAACGACGACAGGCGATGGTGAGGATGTGTTTTGACTCCTTGCTGAGGGAATAAGAGATGAAGAAAGTCATTCTTACATTTGGTCTGATCGCAGGCGCCATCTCGGCGTCACTCATGGTGGTCTCCATGGCTTTTGCCGATCGGATCGGGTTCGACCGTGGGTACGTGGTTGGTTATACGACCATTGTGATCTCTTCACTGGTGATCTTTTTTGGGGTGAAGTCGTACCGGGACAACGTCAGCGACGGTACGGTGACCTTTGGCCGTGCTTTCCTGGTGGGGCTGGGCATCGCGGTTATCTCCTGCCTCTGTTATGTCGCGGCGTGGGAGATTCTGTACTACAACTTCATGCCCGACTTTATGGATAAGTACGCGGCGTACCAGGTGACGAAGCTCAAGGCTTCGGGCGCGGATGCCATAACAGTCCAGAAGCAGATGGATGGCATTGCCAGGATGAAGGTGCTCTATGCCAACCCGCTCTATAACGCCGCGATGACATTTCTGGAGCCGTTCCCGGTCGCTCTGCTGGTGACCTTGGGATCGGCGGTGATTCTGCGGAGGCCGAAGCCGCGCGTTCCGCAAACTGTCTAGTTGTCAGGGAGTAAGGAAAGGACCCGCCTTCGCGTACCCTTGGGGTATGCGGGTGCGGGTCTTGTATTTTGGAGTGCTGAAGGAGTTGTTCGCCTGTCCGTCAGAGGACATAGAGGTCGAGAACGGTTGCAGTGTCGGAGAACTCCGGAAGGTCTTTCATGGACGAATGCCGGAGAGGGCATGGAAGTCGATGGCAATTGCGGTGAATCAGGAGTACGCCGGTGACGAGGTCCTGTTGCACGATGGGGATGAGATCGCTCTGCTGCCGCCGGTAAGCGGTGGAGCGCCCAGTCATGCACGTCGCGGAAGAAGATAAGCCTCCGGCCGCCATGCACCGTCTAAGATGCAGGAATCATGCAAATTGCCATTGTCCGGGAAGTGATTGACGCAGGAAGCATTACCGCCGCGCTGAAAGCCGGGGCGGATGGCGCCGTATGCGTCTTTGACGGGATTGTGCGCGACAATACACGCGGCCGCAGGACTCTGTACCTGGATTACGAAGCGTATGAGGAGATGGCGCTGAACCAGATGCGCAGCCTCGCCGAAGAGGCGGTGGCAAAGTTCGGGGTGCGCGATATCGCGGTGGTGCACCGCCTGGGACGGCTGTACGTTGGCGAGAGCAGCGTTCTGATCGTAGTAGCGAGTGCGCATCGTGGAGCAGCCTTCGATGCCTGCCGGTGGCTGATCGACACCTTGAAGAAGACCGTGCCCATCTGGAAGAAAGAGCAGTTTGAAGACGGCGCCGTATGGGCCGACGGGGAGCCTTTCCCCGAGGAGATTGTGCGCGGGTGAAAGTTGCCGCTGCCATATCGTTGGGTGCGATGCTGCTTCTCGGAGCTCAGGAGCCTGTTCAGCAGCGGACGGGAGATATTCCGGTCGTACGCGTGAACACGCGTCTGGTGAATGTTGCCGTGAACGTGACCGACGAGCACGGTGCGTTGATCGGTGGCCTGGAGGAGGATCAGTTTCGGGTGATGGAGGATGGCATGCCGCAGAAGATCGCCATCTTCGAGCGCGAGAGCGGGACTCCGCTCAGCATGGTTCTCGCGCTGGATACCAGCGAGAGCATGGTGCGCGACGACCGGCTTGCCCGGGATGCGGCGAAACAGTTTGCTCGGACGATGCTGCGCTCGCAGGATGAGCTGGCGGTGGAAGAGTTCTCCGATGCGGTGAGCGAGGTGGTGCCGTTCACCAATGACTTGAAACGGGTCGAACATGGCCTGAACCATCTCGACTACGGTCCATCCACTGCGCTGTACGACGCGGTGTATCTCTCGGCGCAACGCCTGGAAGATGCAAAACGCGACGCGACGAGAAGGCGTGTCATTGTGTTGGTGACCGATGGCGGCGATACGGTGAAGGGCGCGACCTATACGCAGGCCATGGAGCAGGTGCAGCGCGCCGGGGCGATGGTGTACTGCTTGATCATTGTGCCGATCCGTGCAGACGCCGGCCGTAACGTAGGCGGCGAGCACGCCCTGATGCAGATGTCAGAGGACTCCGGCGGGCGCTACTACTATGTCGAGGATCCGAAGGATCTGCAGAAGGCCCTGGATAAGGTCTCGGACGACCTGCGCTCGCAGTATGCCATCGGCTACTACGCGCCACCAGGAAAGCCCGGGGGCGAGAGGTTGCGGGCCATTCGCGTCGAGATGACCCAGTCGGAGCTGGCTTCGCGATACAAGCTTCGCTACCGCACCGGCTACTACCGCTGAGACAAGCCCTGCATCTGTCTGCGGACTGACAGGTAGTATGTAAGGTATGCCGTTCTCCAATGGAAAGCGTCGTCATAAGTCGCCCCCGCCGGGAGAGACCGGGCAGGAGGCGCTGTATCTGAAAAGCCTGAGCGAGCGCCAGGTGCCCGTTACGGTCAAACTGCGTGACGGGGAGCGCGTGAACGGTTGGATTGAGTACTTCGACGATACGATGATCCGCCTGACGCGCGAAGGGAAGCCCAATCTTTTCATCTACAAGCAGCAGATTCGCACCATAGCCGAAGAGCGCCGCACCAAGCCGCGCAGCGGCAACCGTGAGCGTGAGGTGGTGGAGTAATGTCTCTGGAAGTTGCGCAGAAGGCCGCTGAGATCGCCAAGGAGGCCGGGGCGCTGCTCCGGAGCTACTACGAGACTGGCGTCGCCGCGGAATACAAGGGCGATGTGGACCTGGTGACGGTTGCCGACCGCGCCAGCGAGAAGCTGATCGGCGAACGCCTCCGTCAGGTCTTCCCAGACCACGGTATCTACGGCGAAGAAGGTACGCGACAGGCTCTGGAGGCGGAGTTTCGCTGGTACGTCGACCCGCTGGACGGGACAACGAACTTTGCTCATGGATTTCCGTACTTCTGCGTCTCCATGGGGTTAGAGCGGCGCGCCCCTGGGTTGAAGCCCGAGGAAGATGGCGAACTGGTTGCAGGTGTGRTCTACGAACCGCTGCGTGATGAATGCTTTGTCACCGGTAAGGGAGAGGGTGCCTGGCTGAACGGTCGCCGCATCTCGGTCTCAAAGACGGAGCTGCTGCAGGAGAGCCTGATCGCAACCGGCTTCCCCAGCCATAAGCGCCACGAGAATCCGAATATCCACTTCTACCACCAGCTCACCTTGCGTTCGCACGGTGTGCGTCGCGCCGGAGCGGCAGCAATTGATCTGGCATATACGGCGTGCGGCCGCCTGGAGGCTTTCTGGGAGTTCAACCTGAACCCCTGGGATACGGCAGCCGGCGTGTTGATGGTGCGCGAGGCCGGCGGTACGGTAACCGGCTTTGACGGCTCAACTTTCAAACTCGACAGCCGTGAAGTGCTGGCGTCGAACGGCCGCATTTCGGCGGAGATCCAGGCGGTGTTTACGGACATGTTCGCCGGGCGCGATTTGGAGCCGATTCCGACCCCGGCAGAGTTCCGGGAGCGGCGCGAGGCGGCAAAGTAAATATCTGCGCGTTCATGGGGATGGCCGTTCTGGCTTGGAACCGCTCTCCTACTGATGGGAATTATGGGACTCTGGCGGCTGAGGGGAATACAGGTCCGAGCGTCGGACAGTTCCCTCTGGACGGTTCTTTACATAGCTATGGCCCTACGGGGCGGATGGTTAATGTACCGTGGAATTCGGATCACAGGCAACCAGAATTAGTACTTCTTTAGTCCGATATAGAAATGCATTTCGCCAGTACTGACGCGGGCGAGATGGCTGTTATGATGAACTTACGCGAGACAATCTGGAGGCATGAGTTAAGAGATGGCATACGTAATTGCAGAACCCTGCATCGGCACCAAGGACACGGCGTGTACGGACGCGTGCCCGGTGGATTGCATTCACCCGAAGAAGGATGAGGCTGGCTACGCTGAGGCTGAGCAGCTCTTCATCGATCCGGTGGAGTGCATTGATTGCGGCGCCTGCGTTCCGGTCTGCCCGGTGTCGGCAATCTATGCCGGCGACGACCTGCCCGAGAACTTCGCCATCTTTGCTGATAAGGCGAAGACGCACTTCGGCCGCTAACCGGAGCATCTGCCGCAACGGCAGATTTGCCGCATAACCCTCTCACTGCTGTTGAGGGACGGCACGGATCCAAGACAAGCGCGCAGCCTAAGGGGCTGCGCGTTTGCTTTGTGTAAGACTTTTCCTGCGTGACCACACACCAGACAGAGGCGATCGTGCTGCGGACCTGGCCCTTTGAAGAGGCCGATCTGCTGGTTAGCCTCTTCACACGCGAGCAGGGCGTGGTGAAGGGCGTGGCGCGGCATGCGATGAGATCGCGCAAACGCTTCGGCGGAGCCCTGGAGCCGATGACCCATGTGCGCGCCACCTATGCCGAAAAACCGAAGCAGGACCTGGTACGGCTGGATTCGTTCGAGATCGTCTGGTCGCCGATGAGCGAGCCGGTGGACTATGCCCGTGTGAGTGCGCTCCAGTTTCTGGCTGAGGTGCTGGGCGAGGCGCTGCCGGAGCGCGCGGTGGAGGATGATGTCTTTCGTCTGACCGTGGCGACGCTGGCCGAGGTGAAGGTTGGGCAGGTATGGATGCCGATAACCTACTTCACGCTGTGGATGACACGGCTGATGGGCTGGCTGCCGGAGCTAGGCGTGTGCATCGTGTGCGGTGAAGCACTGCGCGGACAGCCAGTCTGGTTTGCCGCCGGAGCCGACGGCGTGACCTGCGGATTGCATAAGCGTCCAGGCTCGGTCGCTCTTCCACCTGAGGCGGTAGCGCTTGCCGAGCGAATGCTGCGGCGTCCCCTGGCGGAGTTATTGAAGGAGTCGGGGGGGAAAGCGGGACCTTTGGCAATGGTGCGACGGTTTGCCGTGGAGATCCTGGAGCGGCACTTGGAACGGCAGATGAGAAGTGCGCGGGTGTTGGCGAGACTCTAGAGCAATTCTCCTAATACGGCGTTGCGTAGCAGTACTGACGCTATTGTGTCGATCGCATTTCCTTCTCCAGCCTTTGGATGATGTAAGGAGCGAGCGAAGCCTGACCCTGGTTGAGCCGAAATTGAAAGTACTGTCCGGTAGCGAACGCTCTGCATTTCATTACGCAACAGATGATCTGGCAACGTACAGCGATCTATCGCCAACTAATCTCACAGGGACCAATAGCCACCATACAAAAAAAGTCCCTGGAGTACGTCATGTCGAAGTCTGGCTGTTATGTCGCATGTGCGGCACTTTTATCCCTCGTCACGTTATTTCTTATCGCTTGCGGAGGTGGATCAAATTCCGGTTCTACTTCCGGAATGGGAATGGCTACAGTCTCCATCAGCGATCCGGCCACATGTGCAGGTCCATCCGGTCCTTTCCTGCGTGTCTACGTCACCATCGTTGATGTGCAGGTCAACACCAGCGCTACGGCTTCGGCTACCGATTCCAGCTGGCAGGATCTCACCCCCACGCTCTCCTCCTCCCCCAGACAGATCGATCTTCTCGGCCAGGCAAATAACCAGTGTTTTCTGGCGACACTGGGAGATGCAAAACAGCTACAGRCAGGTACGTATCAGCAGATTCGTGTCATTCTCGCGGACAATTCGGCGTCGRTCTCCAACAATCAGTGCAGCGCCGCCGGTACTGCGAACTGCGTAGTGCTGAGCGCAGACAGCAAGGCTTATCCGCTGCAGCTTTCGAGCGAAGCGAAGACCGGGATCAAGATTCCTTCCGGTCAGCTTGCATCGGGAGGTTTCACCATCGCTGCAGGACAGACGAAGGATCTGAACATTGATTTCGACACCTGCGCTTCGATTGTGCAAACAGGAAATGGGCAGTTCCGCTTGAAGCCGGTGCTGCATGCAGGTGAAGTGACGGCCACGGCGACCTCCATCAACGGAACGGTGATCGACAAGGTCTCCGGCAAGGTGATTCCGGGGAACGTTCTGGTTGCCCTGGAGCAGAAAGACTCGACCGGTGTCGACCGCATCGTGATGTCCACCCTGACAAATGCCGACGGCACCTTCACCTTCTGCCCGCTGCCAACCGGCATGTATGACGTTGTGGTGGTGGGCATTACATCGACCGGCACGGTCTATGCGCCTGCGATTGTGACCGGTGTTTCGAATGGCGAGAGTACCGGCATCATTGCGTTATCCGCCCCGCTGCTCGCAGGGACGAGTACTGCAACGCTCGCCGGAAAAATAACCAGCCAGAATGCAAGCAACAGTGGAACGGTAATCGATGTCTCACTGAGTGCACTGGAGACCATCTCCGCCACGACCTACACCATTCCGCTGGTCCCCAATGCGCAGCAGAACGCCGCAACGGCTACGGTGACCACGGCAGCCGGATCCAGTTGCCCGAATAACACTGACTGCGCCAGCTACTCGGTGCTGCTGCCGGCGGCGGGCGCCTACATTGGCGCCTACTCAACCTCGGCAGCGACGTTGATGCAGTCTTCTCCTTATGCCACCTATGTTGTCGATGGCATTGCGTTTGTTCCTTCCTCCGGCGGAACGCTGAACTGTACTCCGTCTGAGATGAAGAGCCAGGCGTATGCCCTGACAGCCGGAGGGGCAACCATCTCCGTGACTTCGGCGCTGGCATTTGCTCAGTGTCAGTAGAGTAATCGCGGTAGACCCCGGGCCCGATCTCTTGGGGAGTCGGGCCCGTTTTTTTTTGAATTGTTGTTTGATCCACAGGACCGCGGGGCAACCCTGAAATGGGCCTCGATCTCTCATCCTGCACGCTGACGGGACAGTACCAGCCTGGCCGGCGACGGATCTCAAGGAGAAATGCGATGAGCTTGAAAGAAGTTCTGGTGGAAGAGTTGAAGGATCTCTATAGCGCTGAAAGTCAGCTCGTGAAGGCGCTGCCGAAGATCGTCAAGGCGTGTGAGGACGAAGAATTGGGTGAGTCGATTAACCAGCATCTGGAAGAGACCAAGGGCCATGTGGAGCGCCTGCAGCGTATCTTCGAACAGCTCGGTGAGAAGCCGACCGGCAAGCACTGCAAGGGCATGGAAGGTCTTCTGGCAGAGGGTAAAGAGGTCATCGAAGAGGGCGAGGAAGCTCCATTTGGCGACCTGATGATTACGGGTGCTGCTTCACGCGTGGAGCACTACGAGATTGCCGGGTATACCTCTGTGATCGAAATGGCTCGCGGCCTCGGCGAGGACGAGATCGTCGATCTGTTGACTGAGACCCTGGAAGAAGAACAGGCTGCGAACGAGAAGCTGGCCGAGAAGGCGAAGGAACTGATCGCCGAAGCCGCAGGCCAATCGGAAGACGAGGCCGAGCTGGAAGACGAAGATGTCGAGGCGGTCTCCGAAGAGGGTGAAGCGGGTGAGGCGTCCATGACCCGCAAGCAGACGCAGCATACATCGAAGACGGCGCCGAAGAAGCCTTCGCGAGGGAAGTCCAGGGCCGCGTAATCTCCGAAAGAGAACCGGAGAGAGGCGCTGACGGCATGAGTTGGATGACATGCCCTCATCCCTCTCCGGTTTCCTATTTCGCCTCGGGTAGACTTGAGGCATGCCGTTTGTTGCGAATGGGAAAGAGGCGCTCACCTTTCAAGAGCTCCTGTTCCGGCTTCAGAGTTTCTGGGCGGAGCGTGGGTGTGTGCTGCAGCAGCCATATGACGTGGAAGTCGGTGCGGGGACAATGTCGCCGGATACGTTTCTGCGTGTTCTGGGGCCAAAGCCTGTGCGCATTGCCTATGCGCAGCCGTCGCGCCGTCCGGCCGACGGACGCTATGGAGAAAATCCGAACCGCCTGTACAAGCACACGCAGTTTCAGGTGATCCTGAAGCCGCCGCCGGCCGATGTGCAGGAGGTCTACCTGGACAGTCTGCGCGCTATCGGAATCGACCTGAAAAAGCATGATCTGAAGTTCGAAGAGGACAACTGGGAGTGGCCTGTGGGCGGCGCCTGGGGCGTGGGCTGGCAGATGATGCTCGATGGCCAGGAGATCACGCAGTTCACTTACTTCCAGCAGTGCGGCGGTCTTGATCTGGAGCCGATGTGCGGCGAGATTACATACGGTCTGGAGCGCATCGCGCAGTTCCTGCAGGGCGTGGACTCGATCTATGACATCGTCTGGGCGATTGAGCCCGACACAGGCAAGCAGACCACCTACGGCGAGATCCGGCTGTACGAGGAAGAGCAGTACTCGACCTACAGCTTCGACTACGCCGATGTGAACAAGCTGTGGGAGCACCTGAATGCGTATGAGGCCGAGTGCCTGGCATTGCTGGACGCCGCTAAGGGCATGCCCGAGCTGGAAAGTCTGAAGGCGCAGCGCCGTTTCCCCGTATTGGGAGCCTATGAGCTGGCGCTGAAGTGCTCGCATGTCTTCAATCTGCTGGATGCGCGCGGCGCGATCAGTGTGACCGAGCGCGTCGGTGTCATGGCTCGCATTCGTACCCTGGTCGTAGGTGTGGCAAAGGCGTATGCCCAACAGCAGGAACTCACCGTGCCGGCAGAGGCGCTTCCCGCTTAACGCGGCGAGAGAGAACGATGGCTGATTTTCTATTTGAGATTGGATTGGAAGAGGTTCCGGCGCGGATGATCGCGTCCGCGCAGGCGGAGTTGGCAACGCGTGTGGAAACTCTACTGGGCCGTGAACGGCTGCTGGAGGAGGGCTCGTTCGTAACGAGCTACTCGACGCCGCGCCGTCTGGCCGTGTTGGTAACCGGTGTGCGTACACAGCAGCCGGACGCTGTGGAGGAGATGCTTGGTCCCTCGCTGAAGGTGGCATACAAGGACGGAGAGCCGACTCCGGCGGCTGCGGCCTTTGYAAAGAAAGCAGGCGTCAGTCTCAGCGATCTGAAGACGGTGACCAATGCCAAAGGCGAATATCTCGGCGCGACTGTGACACGTCCGGGCAAAGCCGCGGCTGAGGTCATCGCCGCCGAGCTGCCGAAGGAGATCGCCGGCATCTACTGGGCGAAGAACATGTACTGGCGCGCCGGGAAGCCCGAGCGTTTTGTCCGTCCGGTGAAGTGGATGATCGCGCTGCTGGGCGCTGTCGTCGTACCAGTCGAGTTCGCCGGTGTCTCTGCCGGTAATACGACCCGTGGTCATCGCATTCTGTTCGGAGCTGATGCCATCACGATTGCCCGGCCCTCGGAATATCTCGCAGCCTTGGAGAAGGCGTTTGTGCTTGCTGATGTCGCTGTGCGTCGGCAGAAGATTCGCAAGGCTCTGGATGCGGTAACGCGTACGGTTTCCGGCGCCCGCTGGCGCGAGGATCTTGAACTGGTTGAGACCGTCACACACCTGACCGAATGGCCGTATGTGGTGCTGGGTAGTTTTGAGACCGGGTACCTGGAGCTTCCGGAAGAAGTGCTGGTGACCGTGATGCGCGACCACCAGAAGTACTTCGCCGTCGAGGATGCAGGCGGCAAGCTGGCGGCGCACTTCCTGACGGTGCTGAACATTGAACCCGATGCCGAAGGTCTGGAGATCATTCGCACTGGCAATGAGCGCGTGCTGTCCGCACGGTTCAACGATGCGCGATTCTTCTGGGAGTTCGACCAGAAGACGACGCTGGCCAACCGCATGGAGAATCTGAAGCACGTCACCTTCCAGAAGGACCTCGGCAGCTACTTCGCCAAGGCGGAACGGGTGCGTAAGGTTGCCGCGGAGCTGGCGCGTCTGTGCGGGGAACGGAAGACCGATGCCGATGCTGCGGCTCTGGATCAGGCGGCAACCATCGCCAAGACCGACCTGACCTGCGAGCTGGTGAAGGAGTTTACGGAACTGCAGGGCGTCGTCGGCGGCCTGTATGCCCGCGCTCAGGGGCTGAGCGAGACCGTCGCGCTGGCGGTCTATGACCAGTATCTGCCTGCATCGATGGAAGATGCCGTGCCGCGCACGGTAGAAGGTCTGCTGCTCTCCATCTCCGATAAGGCCGACACCATCGGCGGCATGTTCGGTCTTGGGCTGGAGCCCACCGGATCGAAAGATCCCTTCGGTCTGCGCCGCGCCGCCAATGGCATTGTGAAGATGCTGGCTGAGGCGAAGCTTCCGCTGCTGTTGAGCGAGATCGCCGGACTGGGATCGGAGCATTCGGCAACGGCGACCAAGGTGGAACAGTTTTTTACGGAGCGCGTCGAGTTCTACCTGAAGGACGTGAAGGGCTATGCCTACGACGTCGTGAAGGCGGTTCAGGCTGCAGGCGCCGACGATGTGCCTGATGCTGTGGCGCGTGCGCAAGCGGTGACGGAGGTTCGTGGCTCGGATGACTTCGCGGCAATCTCAGCGGCCTTCAAGCGCATGAAGAACATCCTGACGCAGGCTCGCGAGAAGGGCGAGAACGCCGCCTGGACTCCGGACTTCCTGGTCGAACCGGCCGAGCGTACGCTGGCTGAGCAGAGCGGTCGTCTGGCTGCCTGGGTGGAAGGCCAGCGCCGCGAAAAGCAGTACGTCGAGGCGTTACAGACCATCGCGACACTGCGTCCGCACGTGGACGCTTTCTTCGACAAGGTGATGGTGATGGCTCCGGAAGAACGTCTGCGTGCTGCCCGCCTGGGGCTGCTGAACCGCGTCCTGCAAGACTTCTCACGTATCGCTGACTTCTCGGAGATCGTAACGGCGGGATAAATAAAATGGCCAGGAAAAGGGAAGCGACCAACCCGCAGGAGGCGAAGCCAAAGGCGATCAAGCCTCCCATGCTGCTGGAGAAGACGCAGGTGATTCTCAAGCAGTTGGAGGTAGCGCTCGACCAGCCGGTCATCACCTACTGGAACTCCAATAAGGGGTCGATCTGCCACAACGACGTCTCCGGCCTGTATGGTCTGTTGCAGAGCGTCGGCAAGGTGGACCGGCTCTGTTTGTTTATCAAGAGCGATGGCGGCAACGGTCAGGCCTCGTTGCGGATGGTGAATCTGCTCCGGCAGTACGTCAAGAAACTAACCGTATTAGCTCCTTTTGAATGCCAAAGCGCCGCCACCATGCTGGCACTGGGCGCGGACAACATCCTGATGGGTCCATTGGCCCATCTCTCCGCCGTGGATACTTCGCTGACGCATGACCTGTCTCCGATCGACCGCGATAACGACCGCGTCAGCGTGAGCCAGGACGAACTTCAGCGGGTGATCAACCTGTGGCGGCGGCAGGCGAGGGGCGAAAAGAGCAATCCATACGGAGCCCTGTTTCAGTACGTTCATCCGTTGGTGATTGGCGCCGTGGACCGGTCGAGTGCTCTTTCGACGAAGCTCTGCCTGGAGATTCTGTCGTACCACCTGAAGGACGCACAGAAGGCAAAGAAGATCAGCAATGTGCTGAACTCCGGCTATCCCTCGCACAGCTATCCCATTACGCTGCGGGAGGCCCAGCGCATCGGCCTGCACGCGGAGTCGATGGAAGACAGCGTGAACCATCTGCTCTTCGAACTGAATGCGGTGTATGCGGAGATGGGGCAGAACGCCTATGTTGACTACGACGCCCGCAATGCCCATGACAACTCCATCTCGAACATCATGGAAGCCAACGGGCTGCAGATCTTCTTCCAGCTCGAAAAGGACTGGCACTACCGGGCGGAGGAGCGCCGCTGGGTGGCACTGAACGATAAAAGCGGCTGGAAAAAGGCCCAGATCGCCGCCGGGAAGATCTCGGTGACGACCTTCCATATCAGATAAATCCGGATGCCAGGCCCAAATATTTGAGTTTTAGGGGTGGGGGGCGTACCATAATCGATAGCGACGCGTTGATCTCGCGCGGGACCGTGAATATGGCCGGCCGTTGGCGAGAGAGATGAGTGGGCGATGAGCCCACTTTTTATTTGCTCTGAAAACCGCCCTCCCACGGTGCAAAGAGGTTTGGCAATGGCATTACAGATGGACCAGATTCGGGCTACGGCGGAAAAGGTGGCGGCATCGCATCATCTGGAGGTGGTGGATATCACCTTCCAGGGAGCGGGCAAGCACCGGGCGCTCGCCGTGTATCTGGAAAGGGACGGCGAGGGGCGGGCAAAGCTGGTGGCTGCGGCCAAAGCAGGAGAACTGGAAGACCTGCCCAGCGGTGTACCCGTGGAAGCTCTCTCGGGCATCACACATGAGGATTGCGAAGTCTTTGCAAGGGACTTTGGAACGCTTCTGGATGTGGAAGATTTGATTCCCGGTGCGGAGTACACGATGGAGGTGTCATCGCCGGGCCTGGAGCGTAAGCTGCGGGGTGCAGCGGATTATGAACGGTTTGCCGGCGGCCTGGTGAAGGTGCAGACCTTCGAGCCGGTCAATAACAACCGGCATTGGACCGGACGGATGAGTTTCGCGGATGGTGTCGTGAAGCTTGACCTGTCGGCCGTGAAGCAGAAGGGGAAGGCGAAGAAAGCCTCCGCCGGGTTGGACATAGTGGAGATAGCGCTCTCGAACGTAGAAAAGGCGCAACTGGTGGCAGAGATTTAGCTTGTCTGAGGAAAGTAGTGTCTGGGGCAAGCAGTGTCTGGCGCAAGCAGTGAATGAGATTGAGGAAGTTGAGGTAAGCAGAGATGGCAAGTGCACTGTACGAGTCGATTCAGATTCTGAGCCGCGAAAAAGGTATCGATGCGGAGATTGTGGTGGCCGCCGTGGAAGACGCAATTGCGTTGGCGACACGCAAGTACTACCGCACGCAGGAGAATATGCGCTCCGAGTTGGATCGGGAGACGGGCGAGATTCGGGCCTATGTGTACAAGACTGTGGTGGAAGGCCCTGATCAGCTTGAGGATGAGCTGAACCAGCTCACGCTGGAGCAGGCCCGTGAGCTTGCGCCTGAGGTCGAAGCCGGCGGTGAACTGCGTTTCTACAAGGACACCAGCCCGCTGGGCCGCATTGCCGCGCAGATGGCCAAACAGGTCATCTTTCAGAAGGTACGCGAGGCAGAGCGCGATACGGTTTTCAATGAGTACAACCATCGCATCGGCGAGATCATCACGGCGATGGTAAAGCGCCTGGAGCCGATGGATGTGATCTTCGATATCGGCAAGGCCGAAGCCCGCATGCCGAAGCGTGAGCAGAGCCGGCTGGAGCAGTTTGCTGTGGGTGAGCGCGTGCGCGTGGTTCTGCTGCGTGTGGACCGCGCCGCCAAGGGGCCGCAGGTAATCGTCAGCCGTGCCGCTCCGGCGCTGGTGCAGAGCCTGTTCCAGGCTGAGGTTCCGGAGATCTACGACAACACGGTGATGATCAAGGCCATTGCCCGTGAGGCYGGCGAACGTACGAAGATCGCCGTGCAGTCACGTGATAAGGATGTGGATCCGGTCGGCGCCTGCGTCGGTATGAAGGGTATGCGCGTACAGTCGATCATCCGCGAGCTGCGGGGCGAGAAGATCGACATCATCGAGTTCTCCGATGAGATCACGACCTTTGCGGAGAAAGCATTGCAACCCGCCAAGGTCTCTCGTGTCTCCATTACGGACCTGACCGAGAAGCAGCTCGAAGTGATCGTTGACGACACGCAGTTGTCGCTGGCCATCGGCAAGAAGGGCCAGAATGTCCGTCTGGCGGCGAAGCTGCTGGGCTGGAAGATCGATATCAAGAGCGAGGAAGAGAAGCGCCAGGAGGTCGAGCAGGCCATGCAGGCGCTCTCCGGCGGACCGTCGACCCCGATCGAACAGGTCACCGAGCTGGGCGAGACGATCCTGGAGAAGTTGATTGCTGCCGGAATTACGACGGTGGAATCGCTGGCCGACATGACTCCGGAGCAGTTGGAAGAGGTTCCGGGTATCGGCGAGAAGACCGTGGAGAAGATCTCGGTCGCTGTTCGCCATTATTTCGGTCAGTATGCCGAAGGTGAGGAGCGTCCTGTCCTGGTGCAGGCAGCATCTGAAGTCCCCCAGGAGGAATCTTCAGTGACCAGGACACCGGAAGAGATTTTAGCGGCAGAGAACGAAGGAAAAGGGCTGATGGCGGAAGAGGCCGACGAGTCRACCGAGGAGCTTCAGGATGCCGAAGAGGCAGGCTCGGGAACGGACGCCTACTCGGATGCAGATGCCCGGGAAGAACAGATTGAGCTCGACAACGACAGCGTGGATTCGCTGGTTGCGGAGTCGGAGGATATCGCGAACGAGACGATTGACAACGAGCGCGACGAAGATGGCCGCGACCGTGGTTAGGCTGTGGACGCCGTTCGGCATGCGCCGAACGGCGGTAAGATTAAGTGTTGACGGTTTTAAACATCCCGAAGGGTTGAGGCTGCGTATGAACGGCTGAGTCTGCAAGGGGTAGTGAATAGGGGACGGATGAGTAAAGTTCGAATCAATGATTTGGCGCGCGAACTGGAGGTCAAGAGCAAGTCGATTCTCGACGCTTTGACCGCAGTGGGTGTGACCGAGAAGAAGACGCATTCAAGCTCGCTGGAAGAAGATGAAGCGGCTCGTGTGCGCACATACCTCCGCGGCGGTGCGCCGTCGAGTGGGGCGCGCTCTGCGGCCGCCAGTGAACCCAAAATCGATCTTTCGAGGATCTCGAAGCCTGGCGATGCGCTGAAGGCGATTCTGGAGCGCAAACAGGCTGAGCAGCAGGCGCATTCGCGCCCGCCTGCGGCCCCGCCGCCGCCGCAACGCCCGGCCGTCGCTGCGCCGCCACAGCGTCCGGCTGTTGCTACGCCGCCGCGCCCCGGCGTAGTGGTAACCCGTCCGTCAGTCGCTCCTCCGGTGGCAACGCCCCCGGCTGTAGCACCGGCGGCGTCTACCCCGGCCGCTCCTGCAGCTCCGGCTGCCCCTACTGCCCCGAGAGCACCGGCTGCAACATCTTTTTCACAACAACCAGCGGCTCCTAGGCGTATCATGCCGCAGATGGAGCGCCGCGGCCCCCAGATCATCGCTCCTAAGGCGACGCCCCCTGCTCCTGCCATCGCCGGCCGTCCTCCGGCTGGTCCGGTAGTCGCGGCTCCGCGTCCCCCCATCGCCGGAGTGCCTCCGGCGGGCGGTGGTGTGGCGGCCAGGCCTGCTGCAACTCCGGCGGGTCCCGCGGCTGCTGCTCCTGCAGTCACGGCCGCTCATGCGGCACCGGCAGAGCCGATGGCAGCTGCTCCGGTGGCGCCAGAGACTCCGGCTTCCACTCCTGCTCCGGCTGCGGCAGCGCCCGCGGCTCCAGCAGCACCGGCGCGCCGCGTGATTATGCCGCAGACTGGACCTCGACCGACGTATACCGCTCCTGTCGGAGCGGCGAATCTCGGCATACAGCGTGGCCGGCCCATCTTTGAGCGCCCGCGTCCTTCGGGACCAGGTGGCGGCGGTCCGAGCGGTCCGGGTGGTCCGGGCGGCGGCGGTGGCCGTCCTCCAATGCGTCCCGGCGAACGCCGTCCCATGCATCCGACGCGCACGCATCCGACCGGTGGACCGGGCGGTGGCCGTCCTGGCTTTGGCCAGCGTCCTGGCTTCGGTGGCGGACAACGTCCTGGTGGTGCACCGGGTATGCTGCCGCCTCCGGGTGACGTAGCAGCGCCTAGCAACCGTCCTGGCGGCCAGCGCCCCGGTGGAAACCGCCGCGGTCAGCAGTACGAGAAGAGCAAAGAAGGCCCGATGAAGGGCTTCAACGCTCCACGCTTCGGCGGTATGCCGGTTGCGCGCGAGCCGGTGCCGATCACGAAGAACCTCACCGTGACCGAGGGCATCAGCGTTAAGGACCTGGCCGAGAAGCTGGAAGTTCGCGGTAAGGACCTGATCGCCTCTCTGTTGATGAAGGGCGTTTTTGTCACCGTAAACCAGTCGCTCGACAACGATCTGGTGAAGGACGTGTCGCGTCAGTTCGGCGCGGACGTCAGCATCATCTCGGTGGAAGAACAGCTGGAGAACGAGGCCATTGAGGGTCTGCTGGAAGATACCTCCGGCATGGTGGAGATCGTTCGTCCGCCGGTGGTCACCGTCATGGGTCACGTCGACCACGGCAAGACCAGCCTTCTCGATGCGCTGCGTGAGACTGACGTCGCCAGCGGCGAAGCCGGTGGCATTACCCAGCACATCGGTGCTTACAAGGTCCATGTCACCAAGGAAGGCTCGCCCGCCTTTGGGCGCGAGATCGTCTTCCTGGATACACCGGGTCACGAGGCCTTTACCCGCATGCGTGCCCGCGGCGCCAAGGTGACGGATATCGTTGTCGTCGTCGTCGCGGCTGACGATGGAGTGATGCCGCAGACGCTGGAAGCCATCGATCACGCACGTGCGGCGAAGGTGCCGATTATCGTGGCGGTGAACAAGATCGATAAGCCCGAAGCGAACCCGGATCGCGTGATGCAGCAGCTTGCTGACCGCGGCCTGCAGCCGGATAGCTGGGGCGGCGATACGCCGTTCGTTCAGGTATCGGCGAAGAAGCGCATCAACCTCGACGGCCTGGAAGAGATGATCTGCCTGGTCGCCGACACGAACGAGCAGAAGGCGACTCCGGAGCGTCCGGCGGTCGGTACCGTTATCGAAGCCAAGCTCGACCGCGGCCGTGGCGCCGTGGCCTCGATCCTGGTGCAGAACGGAACGCTGCGCGTCAACGACAGCTACATCGTCGGCAACACCTTCGGTAAGGTGCGCGCCATGTTCGACGATCGCGGTCGCTCGATCACCGAGGCTGGACCATCGACACCCGTGGAGATCCTGGGTCTGGAAGGTATTCCGGATGCAGGCGATACCTTCCTGGTGATGGCGGATCGCGACAAGGCCAAGGGCATTGCGCAGTACCGCAAGATGAAGGAGCGCGAGGCACAGCTTGCCAAGTCGAGCCGCGTGTCTCTGGAAGGCCTGGCGGAGCAGATCAAGCAGGCTGGCGTGAAGGACCTGAACATCATCCTCAAGGGCGACGTGCAGGGTTCGGTCGAGGTTCTGGCCGACTCGCTGCAGCGCATGTCCACCGAGAAGGTGCGCGTGAAGGTGCTGCACTCGGGCGTGGGTTCCATCACCGAGAGCGACGTTCTGCTGGCGACCGCGTCCAACGCGATCATCATCGGCTTCAACGTTCGTCCGGAGCGCAAGGCCGCGGAACTGGCCGAGCAGGAAAACGTCCAGATTCGTATGCACTCCATCATCTACGAGCTGCAGGACGAGATCACCAAGGCGATGTACGGTCTGCTGGAACCGGTCTACCGGGAGCAGTACGAGGGCCGCGCCGAAGTGCTCAGTGTCTTCAAGATCTCGAAGGTGGGTCAGATTGCCGGTTGCACGGTGCGCGACGGCGTCATCCACCGCAACTCGCAGGTTCGCGTCAAGCGCGACGGCGAGGAGGTGTGGAAGGGTAAGCTCACCAACCTCAAGCGCTTCAAGGACGATGTCAGCGATGTTCGCGAAGGCTACGAGTGCGGTATCGATGTCAACTTCAAGGACATCAAGGCCGGCGACATGATCGAGGCTTACACCACCGAGAAGATCGCCGCCGAACTCGGAGCCAATACCGCCGAACTGCGGGAAGCCGCAGCCAAGGCAGCAGCAACGCACGCGTAGAACCCAAGCTGCATAGAAACACAGAAAGGCAGGCCTTCGGGCCTGCCTTTTGTTTCGTCCGATGCCCTTCCTTCGAGGTGGGAGAATGAGACAGGAGCCGATCCATGACTCCTGGATGGAGGAACTCCGCGTGGCCACTGTAAAGATATGGACAGATGAAGAGATCAACAAGGTGCCGGAACTGAAAGCCGTCTTTGACGACATTCGCGCTGTTCGCAAGACGGACTTCGTGAACAATTTCTGGCGTGCTCTCGCGAATCAGCCCGCACTGCTGCAGCGGACCTGGGCGAGCGTCAAGGAGGTGATGATCGAGCCTGGAACTCTCGATCCGCTTACGAAGGAACTGATCTATATTGCTGTCTCGACGGGGAACAGTTGCACGTACTGTATCCACTCACATACCGCGGCCGCACGTACAAAGGGGCTTTCCGATGAGCAGTACGCCGAGTTTCTAGCGGTCGTCGGTATGGCAGCCGAGACGAACAATCTGGCGAATGCGATGCAGATACCAGTGGATAAGGAATTTCTTGTTGGCTAGGGATCAAAGCGCTGAAGGCGCGTTCTATACCAGCCTGGGGCAACGCCCCAGGTTTCCGTCCCCACAATCTGGGGAAGGGCTGAAGGCCCGCTCTATAGTTCGGCAGTGAAACAGACTATTTCGATCTACGCTAGAGCATTTCTCCTGTAGGTGTAGTGCGGGGCTGATGCATCTATGGGCGTTTTCCTCAATGAAAACACCGCTGCACGTTCCTCGCGGCATACCCAGCAACAGGAGAAATGCTCTAGTCATAAGAGCTGTTGCCATCCGAAGCGTTGAAAAGCAGGTCCTTCACTAATCACCCCAGCGAACAAGTTCGCCGGGGACCCCGAACGTTCAGCGATGACAACTTCAAAGAAGCGGCTCTTGGGCAGAAAGCTGAACGGTCAATAGGAGCCCGATCACTATACTTCTCTAGTGAACTCCCTTCGGATTGTGCCTCTGTACGACCCTTCTCATCGCCCATCAAGCTGGAATGAGCGCATGGCCGAAGGCGAGTTCGCTGTGTTGTTCACCGGCGACCGACCGGAGGCAATCGAGGGAGAGCCGGTGCCGGATGCGCCCTTCTGTGTTGTCGCTGCTGGTATGGCCGGCGCGGAGCGTTTTGCACGCGAGGCGGTGGTGCAGTATCCCACGATGATTGCGCGCGTGTATGACCGCCGCGGTATGGTAGGTGCTCCACTCTTTGAGGCAGCTGGAGCCAGGGCTAATCGCAGTGAGATTTCGGCACGGTTCCGGCGATGGGCCGGCGGCGGTCTGTTTGGCGTGGGTGCTGCACTTGGACTGGCGGAGATCATCTCAGGCTTCACCA
>NZ_JBFRCY010000001.1:0-25298 GCF_052113305.1 Terriglobus sp. YAF25 | reverse complement strand
GCTGAGGATCCTTCTGTTGTGCGCGACGCAAGCCCGCCAGGAAGACCACAGCACCCAGGGTTGTAACACCGGTCAACGATGTAAAGCCGACGGCCGCCGAGATACTGAAGGCCGTGTGCGTCAGCATCAACGCCATGATGCCGCCAACGTAGCTGAACGGAAGCACCGCCAACACAATCAGAGCGTCCAGCCAGGTCTGGAACTGCAGATAGAGCAGCACCAGGACCACCAGCAGGCTGACCGGCACAATCAGCACCAGCCGGCTTTGCTCCTTCTTCAGTGAATCGAACTCACCGGCCCAGGTGTACTCATACCCCGCCGGCAGCGTGATCTTCTGCTTCAACTGCTGCTGCAGATCCACAATCGTCGAGGCCAGGTCGCGCTCACGCACGCTGAACTTGATGGGGATATAGCGGCGCCCACCCTCGCGATAGATGGTGAAGCTTCCCTGCCGAATACCGATGTTCGCCACCTGTGCCAGCGGCACGTGGCTTCCATCGGGAGTCGCCAGCATGATCTTCTCCACCGCATCGGGGGTCGAGCGAAACTCGGCGGGATAGCGCACCGTAAGGTCGAACCTGCGGTCGCCCTGGATCATCGTCGAGACCGGAGCCCCTCCGACGGCAGCCTGCACGGCCGCGTTCACATCGCCCGAGGCCAGGCCATAGCGAGCCGCCTTGGCACGGTCCACATCGATCACCAGGCTTGGAGCTCCGTTCACCTTGAAGATACCGACGTCCTGCACGCCGCGAACGCCGCTCATCACGCCCTGCACCTTCTCGGCGATATCGGTCAGCGTTGCCAGGTCATCGCCGAAGATCTTCARCGAATTCTCACCCTTCACGCCGCTCATCGCCTCTTCTACATTGTCCTGAATCGCCTGCGAGAAACCGAAGACCACGCCGGGATATTTGCTGAGCTCATGCTGCATCTGCTCGATCAGCTTGTCTTTATTCCCGTGAACATCCTTCGGCCACTCGCTCGCCGGTTTCAGGCTGACACCGAACTCCATATTGTTGAAGGTGGTCACATCAGTGCCGTCATCAGGACGTCCTATCTGGCTGACGACCTGCGTCACCTCAGCGAACTTCCCCAGATCGGCACGCACCTGGTCAGAGAGCTTCGTCGCCTGCTCGAAGGAGATATCCTGCGGCAGTGTTCCGCGAATCCAGAGATTGCCCTCTTCCAGCGGAGGCATGAACTCGCCGCCGACAAACACCAGGAAGCAGACCACCGCTGCCGCCAGTCCGGCAAAGGCAAACACCCAGACCAGTTTTGCGTGCTCCAGAGCCCAATCGAAGGCGCGGCCGTAGTACTTCTCCAGAAAGCGGTTCAGCCACGTGCCCTGGTGCCCCAGCTCTTCTTCGTCGTGCTCTTCCACCGAGTCCTTCATCGGAGCCGTGACAAAGCTCAACACCGGCGCAAAGACAAGAGCAAACAACAACGCGCCCGTCAGCGCAAAGCCGTAGGTCACGCTCATCGGCGCGAAGATCTTGCCGGGAACACCCTGCATGGTAAACAGCGGAATGAACGCCACCAGAATGATGAGCGTCGAAAAGAGTACGGGTCTTGCCGCATCCTGCACACCCATGACGATCATCTCCGCTCGCCCATGCCCCGGCTCGCGACGTGAGAAGCGGCGATAGATGCTCTCCAGCACGACGATCGATGCATCCACAAGAATGCCGAAATCGATGGCGCCAATCGAGATCAGGTTTGCTGAACGTCCAGTAAGCGTCATCAGCGAGAACGCAAACAGCACCGCGAACGGAATCGTCGCCGCTGCAATCAGCGTGATGCGGAAGTCGCCCAGCATCAACAGCAGCACCAGCGTCACCAGGATCAGGCCGGTGATGATGACGTGCTTTACCGTCTCCGTTGTAAGACCGATGAGCCGCGTACGGTCATAGATGGTCTTGATCTGCATGCCCGGCGGCAACAGGCCTCCGGTATTCAGTTCGGCCAGCTTCTTCTTCAGGCCTTCGAGTGCCGGCAGGCTCTGCCCTTCCTTCTGCAGCAGCACAATGCCTTCGACGATATCGTTCTGGCCATTGCGGCCGATCTTGCCCAGCCGTGGCTGATAGCCTTCCTTCACATTGGCGACATCGCGCACCAGCACCGGCGTACCGTTCTTCTGCGCGATCACCACGTTGCCGATGTCGGTCGTGTTCTTCAGCAGGCCCAGCGAACGTACGTTCACGTTCTGGTCACCGAGCGACAGGTAGTTTCCGCCGGCGTTGGCGTTGCTGTTCTGTACTGCGGCGATCAACTGCGACAGCGTCACGCCGTAGCTGAGCAGCTTATTCGGATCGGGCTCGATCTGATACTGACGTGTCGTGCCGCCGAAGGTGGTGATGTCGATGATGCCCGGCACCTTCTTCAACTCGCGACGGACCAGCCAGTCCTGTGTGGCTTTCAGCTCATTCAAGTCATAGCCAGGGCCTGCGAGCTGATAGCGGTAAATCTCACCGATCGGCGACCACGGCGACAGCTGCGGCTGCAGTCCATTCGGCAACTGGATGGTCTGCAGACGATTCAGAATCTCCTGCTTATCGCGGAAGTAGTCTGAATCGAAGCTGAAGTAGAGCTTCACGTCGCTCAGGCCGAAGATGCTGATCGACCGGATCTGCTCCAGATGCGGCGTACCATTCAGGGCCGTCTCGATCGGCGCGGTTACCTGCTGTTCTATCTCCTCGGCTGACCACGCCGGGTTCTGCGTGATGACCTCCACCAGCGGCGGCGAAGGATCCGGATATGCTTCGATATCCAATTGCAAAAACCCGAAGGTGCCCGCGACCAGCCCGGCCGCCAGCAGAATCAGCACGACTGCGCGATAGCGCAGCAGCGTCTTCAGAAAGGCTTCCATTGCTAGTCTCCTACCGGCGTACGCAGGAACGCCGCTCCCTGGGTCACGACCACATCGCCATCGTTCAGCCCGCCGGCAATCTCGACCTTGTCACCATGCGTCGCCCCCAGCTTCACTGCGCGGGCGTCATACTTCTCGCCGTTCTTCACATAGACGCTGGCGATATCGCCGTCGTGAATGACAGACGCCATCGGCACCAGGATCATCTGCCGCTGCCCCATTCCGATACGGATGGAGCCGAACATCTGTGGCTTCAAGCGATGGCCCGGGTTGTTCATCACCACGCGCACCTTCAGCGCATGGGTCTGCGGATCGAAGACGTCGCCGATATTGGCGACCGTTCCATGGAAGGTCTCTCCCGGATATGCCTGCAGCGTTACATCCGCCGAGGAGTGCGACTTCACAACTGACAGATCATGCTCGAAAACATCGCCGACGATCCACACGGAGTCGAGATTCGCCACCGTCGCAATGCCGTTCGAGGTCTCCAGCGACCGCTGCATCTCGCCCGTCGCTGTTCCAATCTCCAGCACCGACCCACCGATCGGGGAAACCACGGCCGTAGTATCGGAGGTCCCAGTCTCGCTGAAGCCAAGCTCACGGATGCGCTGCCGCGCACGCTCCTGCTCGCTGTGCGCCGCATCATCGGCAGCCTTCAACTCATCGAAGTCAGCCTGGCTCAACACCTCGTGCGCCAGCAACAACTTGCCGCGATCCAGAGCGCGCTCGGCACGCATTGCCTCGATCTTCGCCTTCTCAAAGTCGCTGCGGGCCGCAGCCACATCACCGCTCTGCAGCGTGGCCACGGTCTGCCCCTTCCGGACCTCCTGGCCTGGCTGTACCTCCAGGCTCAGCAGGCGGCCGCTCAGTGGAGCATAGACATGCACCATCTTGCTGGGGTCAACATCAACGTGCGCAGGAATCTCCAGCCCATCGCTCACTGTTTGCGGATGCACAACCTCGATCTTGAGATTGACCTTCGGCTTCGCCTCCGGCAAAGCCTTCTCGTCGCTCTTGCATCCGCTTAATACGCCAAGCGCTGCGCCCGTCATCACCAGCGTCATCACGCTTTTCTTCATGGCAGAATCTCCGTGTACGTCACATAACTCAGTTGGTGGATCGCAAGCTGCAACTGCGCATTCGCCGTCAGGCTCTGCAGGTTCACCGATCGGTAGTCCTGCAATGCGCTCAGATAATCAAGCAGCGTTCCCTGTCCGTTGCGATAACTGAACTCCAGGTTGTCGCGTACCCGCTTCGCTTCATCCAGATACTTATCGCGATAGCGTGCCGCCTGTGCCTGGGCCGTCTGATATGCCTCGTAAGACTGATCCACATCAGCAATGGCCTGGTTGCGGGTGGCGGTCAGCGCCAGTTTGCTGGATTCCAGTTCGTACTTGGCGCRCTCTTTCTCGCCCTGGTTGCGATCGAAGACGCGGAGCGGAATCTGCAGGTTGAAGCCCGCAGTATTCGCATGGCCGCTATGCTCGAACTCGCCTTCCAAGGTCGGGTCGGTCGTACCGTTCGCGTATGCCAGGCGAACACCCGCCTGATTGACAGCGACCTGCTGCGACGCTGCCTTTACGTCAGGACGAGTATCCAGCGCCTTCTGACGCAGATCGTCCAGCGTCAGCGCCGGAGCCGGCGTTTCCAGCGAACCGGTCACATCGAAGTCCGTCTTCGGGCGCTCAATGCCCATCAGGCTCTGCAACTGTGTCGATGCCTGCTGCAAGGCCAGCCGGGCATTGTCGGTATCATTCTCAAACCCGGCAAGCTGCAGCTCTATGCGAGCGAAGTCGTTCCGGCTCATCTGCCCCGCATCCAGGCGCACCTGCATCAGCTCAACCGTCCGGCGATATCCGGCGAGGTTGTCTTCACTGACGCGAAGCGCGTCTTTCGCGAACAGCATCCGGGTAAACGCCTGTTTGATGGCGAAGTCCGTCTGCCGCTGCAGGTCGACTCTCTGCGAATCGGTAAATGCGGTTGTTGCGCGCGCCAGATCAAGACGAACGCCGCGCTTGTTGCCGCGTTCGAATAACCGCTGCACTCCGGCCGTATAGAAATCCGGTCCGTTCGGGTTATCAGGACCCAACGTCACCATCTGTCCGCTGCCCGTCAGCACCGGATTCTGTCGCAGACCCGCCGTAATCTCACCGGCCTTTACCGCTTCAACATGCTGCGCTGCCGACAACAACGACGGATTCTGCTTATGCGCAAAATCCAACGCCTGCGGCAACGTCATCGGCGGCGAAGCGCTCTGCTGCGCCCCGGCCCATGCTGCCTGCAGGAGAGGCAGCATCAGGCAATATGCCCAGCGCATCTTCATGGATGCACTCCTTCTCTATCTCGTGAAAATCTTATGGTTTTATAAAAGCCGCACAGACTACGGCTCGACGCAGCTACAGAACTGCAACTGGTGGCGGACGAACGCCCAGCAGAGGTGCAAAATCTTCATTCAGGAACCGGCGAATACGCGTATCTGGACGAGCCAGTACCTGCAACCGGCGCAGCACAGACAACAGTGCGATGACCAGGCATAGCATTTCCAGGCACAAAAGCTCGAACTCCAGCGTCACACCTTCATAATGGCGCCGCATCGTCAGATCCTCGGGCTCAGTCAATTTGCGAAGCACCTGCAAATCGTCCGAGATGGAGATCACCGGTAACAGCAGGAAGGCCACCATCACGGCAGCCGTCAGAGCACGCCCCATCGGAGCGGTCAGCTTGCCGGTGCACACACCGATCCACACGCCGCTAACCATCGCAAGAGCAATGGCGAACCATGCAAGGTTGAGGAAAGATTCCACTAAAGGCATTGTAGAGCAACTTCCGAAGGAAGCGTGTCACTCTCTGGAACACGCATCTCCTCCATAAGACGCGCTCAGGCTCGTTTCAGTACTGGTAATGTTGCCAGAACATTCATCTTGACCGGCGGTGAGAACAGATATCCCTGAGCCTCAGAACATCCATGCCGGTCCAGGAAGCGGCGCTGTTCTTCGCGCTCTACTCCTTCAGCAACCGTGGGAATACCGAGATGTTCGCTCATCGCCAGCACGGCGCGCGTGAGGGCGCAGTCCTTCTGACTCTCTGGAATATTCATCACGAAGCTGCGATCAATCTTCAGGCGATCCACAGGAAAGCGCCGCAGATATCCGATGCTGGAGTATCCCGTACCAAAATCGTCGACTACGATCTTCACGCCCATCTCGCGCAAGGCGTACATCTGCTGGATCGAGCGTGGATCTTCGCGCAATAGAGTACTTTCGGTAATCTCGAACTCAACCTCGTTGAGATGGATACCCGTCTCCGCTACGGCCGCTTCCACTACATCCAGCAATTGAGGATCGGCCAGTTGCGATGCAGTCACATTCACAGCCAGACGCAGGCGCGCATGCCCTTCCAGGGTGGTCCACTGCCGACAGGCCTCACGGAAGACCCAACCGCCGATGGCGGTCATCATGCCGGCATGCTCGGCCAGTGGCACAAATGTGCCAGGCATGATCAGCCCACCGTCTTCAGTGCGCCAACGCAGCAGGGTCTCGGCGCCGGTCATGGCGCCACTGTCTAAACGCACGATCGGCTGAAACTCGAGATAGAGACCGCCGTTGACCAGCACATTGCGCAGCTCGCGTTCCAGCTCCGCCTGCCGCAGCTCCGCCTCTTCGGCCGCGGAATCATACAGAAACAGCCGCTCYCCCGTGGACCGGCGGGCCATGCCCAGCGCCGCATCGGCGCGACGCATCAGGTGGGTCACCGTTGGATTCGACTTCGGCAGCAGGCTCACGCCGATACTCGCCGTCAGACGAAGCTCACCGGTCAGCCCTACCGACACCGGAACCTTGAACGTTCGCACCAGCGCCTCACCGACCTGGTTCACCTCTTCCCGGGTCGTGCGGCTCAGCAAAACCACCATCTCATCCAGGCGGATGCGGCCGGCAACATGATGTGGCGGGCAGACCTGACGCACCCGGCTCGCCAGCTCATGGAGGAAACTCTCCGCCTCACCTACCGAAAGTGACGAACAGATTTCGTACAGACGATGAATGTCGATCAAAAACACGGCCACCTGCGCCCCACTGGAGCGGTTTGTATCGATCGCCTCTTGCACACGTGCGCGAAAGAGCTCGCGGTCGCTCAACAGCGACTGCGAAGGAATGTCACAGATTCCCATAGTGATGGCCTGAAAAGACTGCCACTTTATAGCACAATGGCAAACCGCTCAAGTAATACCAAAATAACGCCTTAGGTAAGCGCCATAAATACAACTTTTGGTTACTTTAGTCGGGGGTTGTCGGGGTGTTTACCTGTTTTCCCGGGTGAGATGTTGCCAGCCGCCCCGGCGAAGACGCCGCTCACGGCCATTCTGCAGCAGCAAGACAGTCTTTCCCTCGGTCACGATTCCGATCTTCGTGACCTCTACTCCGTTGATTCTGCGCGGGACAGACCGTCGGCTGGTGAACAGCAACTCGTAGTCCTCACCGCCATTGAGCGCCTGGTCCAGAGTGCTGTGTGGAGCTAACGGTATCACGTCGGCATGAAGACTTGCCCCAACGCCGGAGGCCTCACAAAGATGATGCAGGTCGGTAGACAGACCATCGCTCACATCCATACAGGCAGATGCCAGCTTCAGCAGGCGGTGTCCCACTGCAATTCGTGGCTGCGGGAAGAGATGAGGATGTGTCCCATCTGGCTTCACCGTGCGGAAGGCTCCGGGATCAGCGCGTAGAGCTTCGAATTCCGCAGCAGCGCCGCCCAAACGTCCGGTGATATAGATGGCATCTCCCGGCCGGGCTCCACTCCTTAATAAGGCTTTTCCTCGAGGCACAGCGCCGACCACGATGATGTCCGCCAGGGTGTGCTTTCCGGGAGCACCTGCGGTGTCTCCTCCAGCCAGAACAACGCCGAACTGATCCGCAACCGCATGGAGACCGCGCAGGAATTCTCTTGTTTTAGCCCGGTTCTGAGCCCATGCCGGGGAAAGAGCCAGACTGAGGAATGCCGCCAGCGGACGTCCGCCCATAGCGGCGACGTCGCTGAGACCGCGTGCGAGGCAGCGATACCCGGCGGCAAACGGCGGGTGGAAATCAGCGAAATGGACGTCTTCCAGGGAGAAATCGGTCGTGACGACCAGATCCTCTCCTTTACGGGGGCGAAGAACAGCCGCATCGTCGCCGATCCCAAAGCGCACGAACTCACTGTTACGCAAGGACTTACGCCTGATTTCCCGAATGAGGCCGAGCTCCCCGTATGGCATATAAAAACCATACGCTGAAAGTTGCCATCCAACCCTCAGGTCAATAAAATGAAACAAATCGCCCTCGAGACATCGGCAAAACCAAATGCGAATCAGCAATCTCGATTCGCCAAATGGAAATGCCGGGCCTCTGTGCCGCAGACACGCATTCGCGGCCGAAGACCGGGCATAAAGGCTGCGGCAGTCCATTGAAAAAGCGCTTTTACATCGTCTTCGTTTCGCGCGATGAGCAGGGAAATCTCAATAAGGTTCCCGTCCCTCTGCACTACGCCTATATCTTCGTTGCCGCTGCGGTGGTGGGTCTGTTCACCATTGTGGGTCTGGCCGGCTCCTATTCCCGCATGTTGATCAAGACTTCCCGCTTCAACCAGATGCGGCAGGATCGCGAGTCGCTGCGGCAGGATTACGCCCGGCTGCAGAAGGCGAACCACGAGAAGGATGTCCAGGTCGCCTCACTGGGAGCTCTGGCCAATGAAGTCTCTGCCCTGTACGGCCTGACCGCCAGCAAGCTTGCAGCCGCGTCCTCGGCAAAATTCCTCTCGTCCCCATCTAAGCAGCAAGATCCCACCCTGGCGCCTGTGGCTGATAACAGCTACTTCAAGTCTCTGGACACCTTCTACGCTCTGCGCAACTCTGCCTCTTCCGGCGTCGCGGCCCGCGTACTCGCTCCGTCGTCGCTGCAGACAGCCCGGCTCGGCAGCCTGAATAGCCTTTCGGACTGGCAGGCTATCGCCGATGCTCCCACACTCTGGCCAGTCATGGGCCCCATCACCTCGAGCTTTGGTCAGCGGGAAGATCCCATCCTTGGGAACGGCGAAGGCGAGTTTCACAAGGGCGTCGATATCTCGGCTCCGTATGGCACTCCCATCCGCGCTACCGCCGATGGCGTTGTAGAGACTGCCGCCTTCGGTAACGGATATGGACGTGAGGTCGTCATCGACCACGGCCATGGACTGCAGACCGTCTACGCGCACATGTCCGGCTTCAACGTCACGGCCGGCCAACAGGTCACCCGCGGACAGATCATCGGCTACGCCGGCCGCACCGGCCGCTCGACTGGATCGCACCTTCACTACGAGGTCCGCATCCGCAACACACCGGTCAATCCGCACAAGTATCTGCGTGAGAGCTTCGCCGGCATGGTCAAGACGGCGGGCGATAGCTAGCCTCCCTGACAATCGATTGCTTTCATTTTGRAGAGGCCCACGCACAGCGCGTGGGCCTTTTGCGTTGCGGCCAATCCAGCACCTCGATCAATCGCAGTACACTAACAGCCACAGCACCAAAAAATCTGTTTCAGCAAGGATGTTTCGTGAAGACTCTCCGCCTGCTCGTGCCTGCTGTACTCGCTGTATCTTCCGTCGTTCCGTCTGTTGCCCAGACCCCTGGACAGACCGGACCGATCGCGGAGAAATACAAGGCTGACGCCGACAAGATCATCGCCGCGGCGATGAAAGATACCGAAGGCTACGAGACACTGGCCTATCTGACCGACCATATCGGCAAGCGCCTCTCCGGCTCCGACTCGCTGCTAAAGGCGCTGAACTGGGGTGCGGAGACGATGAAGAAGGCGGGCTTCCAGAACGTCAGCATCCAGGAAGCCAAGGTGCCGCACTGGGTGCGCGGCCAGGAGGAGGCATCGATCATCGCTCCCTTCTCGAAGCCGCTGCACATGCTGGGCCTGGGCATGAGCGTGGGAACGCCTGCTGAGGGTATTACCGCTCCTGTCATCTTTATTCCGGATCTGGCTGCCCTGGCGAACACTCCCGACGACCAGATCAAGGGCAAGATCRTCGTCTTCAACCCCGGCTGGCACGGTTACGGCGTCGGTTCCATACACCGCACCACCGGTCCATCGCGCGCAGCCGCCAAGGGCGCAGTGGCTGTTCTGGTACGCTCGGCGACAGGTCTTGCCATGCAGACCCCGCATACCGGCACCCTGACCTACCTGCCCGACATGCCGAAGGTTCCCGCAGCCGCCATCACCGTGGAAGATGCTCTGCTTCTCGAGCGCCTCGCCAAGGAAGGCCCGGTCCAGGTTCATCTGAAGATGGAAGCTCACATGGAGGCCGACCAGAAGGCCGGAAATGTAGTGGGCGAGATCCCCGGAAGCGAGCATCCGGAACAGGTCGTCGTGCTCGGCGGACACATCGATAGCTGGGATGTGGGCCAGGGCGCCATGGACGACGGCGGCGGCATCATCTCCTGCTTCGAGGCCGTCAACCTGATTCACAAGCTCGGCCTGAAGCCCAAGCGGACGATCAGGGTCGTCTTCTGGGTGAATGAGGAGAACGGCGGCGCCGGCGGCCGTGCCTATCGCGATGCCCTTGGCGTGAAGATCAAGAACCATGTCGCCGCCATCGAGTCGGATGGTGGTGTCGAGCGTCCCCTCGGCATCGGATACACCGTCATGGGCGGAGGCCCGGCCTCGGGCTCGGCAGCCCGCCGCCAGGCTGGAGCGAGTGCCAATCCGGCAGCAGCGATGGCCGCGATGGCTGCCATGGGTGGCGGAGCTCAGCGCCCTCTGGACGAGAGCAAGCTGACGCCTGAGGAAAAGAAGTCCTGGGACACGATCAAGCAGATCGCCTCACTGCTGCAGCCCATCGGTGCGGATTCAGTCTCACCAGGAGGCGGCGGATCGGACATCGGTCCCATTGTCGCTGCCGGGGTTCCGTCGCTCTCACCGCGTACGGTGGGTGAGCATTACTTTGACTGGCACCACACCGAAGCCGACACACTGGACAAGGTCGATCCGGAAGACTTCCGCAAGAACATCGCCCTGCTGGGCGTGCTCAGCTACGTGCTGGCCGATATGGACGGCCAGTTGGTCGGCCACACCTCGGCGGCTCCGATGGAATAGCCCTGTTTCCAACTCCACGCATCAGAAAGGCGCTCCTCCGGGAGCGCCTTTTTGTTGGGGAACAAACCTTTGTCCGAGATTAAATTCATGGCGACGTTTGGGAAAGATAAAAGTCGCACTATCAATTGATTAAATTTCTTGACATATCGCCGGGGTGCTCGCAATCTGGTACCGGCTTTCCAGAAAAATTCAGCTTTGGTGCATGTGATTGAGCTCATTTTTTGTACACCAATATGTATACATTTTTCGGGAATGTCCGAAACGCAATGACGGCTGCCAGACGCTCGATGAAGAAACGACTACATCGAACGCTGCGGCATACATAAACACGTACGGCGCGAGCCATGAGACTCCGCCGACTTTTTTTGTTTCGAGAGGTCCATTTGATGCGAAATACAGCCTCAACCCTCCGCCATCTGGCGGTGGGTTTCTGCTTGTGCCTGCTCGCTCTGCTGGCTGTTCCTGCGGTTTCTGCGCAGGAAACCACAGCAGCGATTCAGGGTACGGTCACTGATCCGACTGGTGCAGTCGTCGCAGGTGCAACCGTCACCGCGACCAGCGATTCACTGCCAACACCGGCCACGGCAACCACGGATGGCCGTGGATTCTATCGGCTTAACGCACTCCCACCTGGAACCTACACGATTTCGGTCGAAGGTTCCGGAATGTCTGCAAAAGCGACGAATGTAAAACTCGCAGCGGGTGAACTTCCGAACCTTAACCTCAAAGCCGCTGTCGGCGCGAGCACAGTAATTGACGTTACGGACTCCTTGGCTCAGGTTGACGTCACACAAAGTAAGGTTGAGACAGTCGTCACGAACGAAATTCTCCAGGAAATTCCAAAAGGACGAAATTTCCAATCCGTTATTCCGTTTACTCCGGGCGCCCGGCAGGAACCCCTCCAGTCCACCAGTTCCAACCGCAGCAACGGCTACCAGATCGATGGCGCATCCGACTCTGAAAACGTTTATGCTTCGGACGGTGTAAACATCACAAGCATCCAGGCTGGCGGCGTCGGTTTTACGGTGCCGGTCGAATTTGTAGACCAGGTGCAGGTAAAGAGCTCCAGCTTTGAAGCAGAATATGGTGGCGCCCTTGGCGGCGTAGTCAACGTGATCCAACCCAAGGGCGGCAGCAATTGGCACGGTTCTATCTTCGGGTATTACCGTTCAAGCGCCCTCAATGCCAATGATCAGTGCAATTTCCAAGGCACCAGCGCCTCCCTCCTCTATAACACGAGCTGCGGCCTTCGTGCTGTCCCCGGTACCTCAAGCAACAGCGGAAACCGGTCGGATGCAAGCTACGAATACTACATCGCACAACAAGATCACTATCGGCAGCTCGATCCCGGTTTCACTCTCGGCGGTCCACTAATTTCCGACAAACTACGTATGTTCGCAAGCTATGTCCCCAGTTTCAACAGGGTCCGCCGCGATGCGACATTTACAGGAACAAACCCCGGTCCGAGGCAGTTCTATCAGAATACCGATACCCATCTTGGCCTGCTCCGCTTTGACTATTCTCCCTTCAGCAAACTGCGGCTCTTCGCAAACTGGCAGAACGCCTATCAACGCAGCATCGGACAATTACCTAATCCCCAATCGAAGATCGGGCAAGCGAATTCCAGCGCCGGAACAGATCCGACAACGTTCCGTGCAGACACCGGTACAGCAAGTCCAGGCTCGATCTATAGCTTTGGCGGCGACTACACTATCACGTCAAATACGCTTATCAGCGCGCGTTACGGATATACCTTCTCAAATACCCACACGCTAGGTTCACCTTCAGGACTTCGCTATCAATACAGCGGGAACGTCTCTGCATCGACGACTACACTTAATCCGACAGGTGATCCAACGAAGCAACAGACGTTCGGAGCCGCAGGCGTTCCCTCGACCTTCTACCAAACTAGCGGCTTCCAGAACATCGGAGCAAATCAGCCAACGTTCTTCAATGCCTATACCCGTAAGCAATTTTCTGTCGACGTCTCAACACTCAAAACTGGCTGGGCAGGAACGCACAACTTCAAGGGCGGCTACGCGTTAAACAACCTTGGAAATAATGTGAAGACGTTGTACGACTACGCCTACGTCATCATGTACTATGGCCAGCCATACTCGCCGCAAACCAGCCCATCAGCCTGCGATGCCATTATTACAGCCAACCAGCAAGCCTATGGCCAGCCAGTAACTCAAACGAATCCTAATGGGACAAACAATGCGACAGCGGGATGCCGTGGTCAGTATGGCTATTTCATCGTTCGAGACGGAACAGATGTGATCGGCAAAGTCTCCAGCAAAACTCATGGCCTTTATATTCAGGACGCTTGGACATTGGGTCGTACTGGTCTGACGATTAACGCTGGTGTTCGTTTCGACAAAGAATACCTGCCGCCATACACTCCAACCTCACCCAGCATTTCGTTCGGATTTGCGGATAAGGTCGCCCCTCGAATCGGTGGTGCATATGATCTGCTCCATAACGGCAAGGTGAAGGTCTACGCCAGCTATGGACAGTTCTTCGACATCATGAAGTACTCGTTGCCTCAAGGCTCCTTCGGAGGCAACTACTGGCACGATTGCGTCTATACACTCGACAAATTCGATTACAACACCATTCAACCTACAGCTCCTGCAGGCGCTGACGGCTATCGCCATTCCTGCCCAACAACTGGACTTGCTCCGGGAGTACCGGCAAACGCAGCCTCGGACACGTCCGCATCGGGTGGCGCAATTGGCCGTTTCATCGAAAACAATGACCTGCGTGCGACCAACAATAGTTCGGACGACCCAGGAGTTGATCGCAATATCAAGCCGATGAAACAGCACGAATACGTTGTCGGCGGTGAGTGGGCTATTACCCCTACACTCACGTTCACTGGACGTTATGCACGTAAGCGTCTCGACAACACAATCGAAGACATGGGTGTCAATGACAACTATGGCTACTATATCGGTAATCCCGGATCGGCATACGGCGACCTTCTGCACCGCGCGTTGCCGAATATCTATCGGGCACAGGTGACCTCAGGTGCGATGACTGCTGCTAAGGCTGCAGGCTTCCTCAACCCTGCTGGTATCTGCCCCAACTGCCCGTATCAACCGAAAGCCACTCGTCGCTATGACGGTGTCGAATTCCGTATCACGAAGGTTACCAACAAGTACTTCGTGCAGGCTTTCTACACCTACAGCAAGCTCACCGGTAACTACCCTGGCCTGACGACGACCTACATCACAGATGGATCGGGGGGCCGTCACAATCCAAACAACAACCGTTCGTTCGACTATCCGCAGATGCAGTTCGATACGCATGGAAATCCTCTCGATGGGCCTCTCCCGACCGATCGGCCAAACACCTTTGGCGCGTGGGGCTCCTATCGTCTGAGAACGCTGTTGGGTGAGTCCCAATTGGGTCTGTCGCAGGCGGTCTATCAGGGTAGTCCGGTTTCCACCTGCGTCGGCACCATCTCGTCGAGCGCCTGCCAATTTGCGGAGAACCAGGGGAACTTTACACAAGTTCACCGCGATCCCGYGACCTCTGGACCTAATGTTGGCAACCTCGTATTAGACGGTGTCGCACAGAACTACCGTACACCTGCCTATACACAAACGGATCTCAATCTGACGCACTACGTCCACGTCAGCAAGGAGCATGAGAACCGCAAGATCGGCGCTGAGCTCAATGTTCAGAACGCCTTCAACCAGCATGCGGTCATGGCCTACGTCGAGAATCTGACGACAACCGCTTATTCGATCGCGTCAACGGATACGAATAATCCGACTGGTGCTGATTACCAGAAGTACATGACTGGCTGGGACTACATCGCGACTGCGAACAGCTCCTCGCGAATTCTTTCCAACCAGTATGGCAAGCCGAATTTATTCCAGGCGGCTCGCCAACTTCGTATCAAGGTCGCTTACGTCTTCTAACCCCTGGCCTGAGGATCAGGCTGAAAACGGGGAGCGCTTCGGCGCTCCCCGTTTTGTTTTCTGCTTTGCCTTCTCTACTCTGGTACGACCCGCCCTCGCTCGTCCTGCTTGAGATAGGTCATCGGCAGCTCATGGTCGTGCGGGAAGATCGTCAGCCATCGTTTCGGCAGTGCCTGTGCGAAGTAGCGTTTGCGCTCCTCGATGGTGCGGATTGGGTCCAGGTCGAAACCCATGGCCCAGCTCAGATCCAGATGATGTCGCGTCGGGATCAGGTCGCTGACGAAGACGGCGTGCTGTCCCCTGCTCTCGATATGGACAGCCATCAACTGCTCTGTGTGGCCGGGATAGAGCTCGACCCAGATGCCGTCGCAGATCTCCGGCGCGGTCATGCGTTCGTCATCGATCAGCGTCATCTGGCCGGCTTCGATCAGCGGGTCGTAGTTCGCTGAGGCATAGCTGATGGCGTCGCGCTCATGCTGGTGATGGCCGTGCAGCACCTCGCCGCGATGCACGAAGTAGCGCGCATTCGGAAAGGTCGGAGTCACACTGCCATCAGGATGCAGCGTTGTATTCCAACTGCAGTGATCCCAATGCAGGTGGGTGTTGATGACGACGTCGATCTCTTCCGGAGAGATACCCGCCGCGGCCAGAGACTCCGGCAGCTTCTGCTGCGTCCCATAGATCTCGCGCTGCTTCGGTGTCAACTTGTTGCCGAAACCGGTCTCGATCAGCACATTGTGCCTGCCGGTCCGGACCAACAGGCAGTTCAGCCCGACCGCGATTCGGTTCTGCTCGTCGGCCGGCACCTTCTTTGACCATAGCGTCTTCGGCACCACGCCAAACATGGCGCCGCCGTCGAACAGCGCCGTGCCATCGGTACAGACAGTCAGGTGAAAGTCGCCGAGGGCGCGCTCGGCCCTGATCAGTTCACTCACCCGGATCAACTCACTCATACAACGCCCTCAATCTCCCTGCCTCTGTACGCTGCCGTCGATCTGCATCTCGACGACTCTGTGATCCGCATTCACGGTCGCAACGCCCCGTAGCGGGTTCCGCATCCGTCCGTCCAGAAAACTGGAGCTGTAGCGGAAGCGCAGGTCGTCAAAGGTCACCTCAGTCTCGTCTTCTCCCGGAGCAGCCGAGGCAGCATCCCGCGCCTGTTCCCTCACTACCGGCCAGTGCGCCCAGTCCAGATAGATCTCTCCCAGCCACGACCGCTTCGCAGCCAGCGTCGCCAGCGTTGTGGGCGGCTTGCGGATCAGGTCGTTGCTGGGGTCGCTGGTCATCTCTTCCCGCAGGGTATCCATCACGCCCAGCCGAAAGTACTTCGGAGTCTCAATCACAACCTGCCATTTGAAGGGATTCACGGGGTACGGGTTGGCCGCCACCCGCAGCACGGGCTCGCCGGAGATCTCATTCGCCTCTGCCAGACGCACCGCCTTGTTGTGCTCGAAGTCGCGCACCACCCACAGCACGACGGTGAAGACCAGAGCTGCGATTGCCAGGCCCTGTCCACGAAACACCGAACGCCGCGCTCCAACCTCATTCGCCACCAGGCCGAAGATCGCAGGCAATAACAGAGCACCCAACAGGAACAGCCACTGCAGCGGCTCCGCGATAAACACCAACGACGCCTCATACCAGCGAGGGTTCCAGGGARCGAACGGCCGCACGCCGTAGTTGTTGGTGTAGTCCAGCAGCAGATGGCTCAAAAGCGCAATCCAGGAAAAGACAAAGAGCCAGCCCCAACGGACCGGCGCAACCGGAGCACTTCCGTTTGCCGACCGCCACCAATGCACCAGCTTAGCTATCCCGACAACAAACGCAGCCTCCAGCGGCAGTGCCCACAAGCTGTGAGTCCATCCGCGATGGTGCTGGAAGTAGGCCAACGGCCCACCAAGGCGATAGACATAATCGATATCCGGAAGCTCCGCGGCCAGGGTCATGGCCAGCGTGGCATAGGCGGCTTTGCGATTGAAACCGGCACGGCTCAACACCGCACCCGTCATGAAATGAGTGACTGGCTCCATTGCACCAGACTAGAGCATTTTCCCTGTAGGTATAGAGTAGGGCTTTAGCATCTATGGGCGTTTTCCGCAATGAAAACGCCGCTGCACGGCCCTTTCGCGATACCCAGCGACAGGGAAAAATGCTCTACAAGGTGAGGTGAGAGGATAAAAACATGCATCCGCTTCCATCCACCCACGAGCAGATTGCGGCCTTCGTGTCGGCATTCGAAGCCGGAACGCTTCCCAAAGAACATTGGACGCATGCCGCTCACATTCTCAGCGGGGCTTGGTATGTCCATGCCCTCGGCCCTGAAGCGGCACTCACCGAGATGAGGAAGCGTATCCGTGCTTACAACGAAGCCGTGGGCACACAAAACACCGATACCAGCGGGTATCACGAGACCATCACGGCCTTTTGGATCAGGGTGCTGGCGGTAGAGCTCGCCCGGTGTCCTGATGCAGCACGCGCCGCATTTGTCATCCGGGCTGTCGAAGAGTTTGGCCCGCAGCGCGATATCCTGACGCGCTATTACAGCTTCAACGTTGTGAAATCGACCAAGGCTCGACGCGCATGGATTGAGCCTGATCTGATGGAGATTGAGACTGACAACTAGTCCCACCCATCGCGTTATCACCCCAGCGAACAAGTTTTCTGGGGACCCCGATTTGAGATGGATGGGGCCCCCAGATTTTTCCTACCACTAAATTGGGTGCCCCATTCATGCGAAAGCATGAGTGGGAAATTCGAGCGCGAGCTCGAACCGTTTTCTATGGATCTGTCAGGAATCTATCGATATGCCCTAAGGCAGGGCGGTTGCCAGCGAAGCCTTTGGCAGCCGTGATTTACTGGGCCTTTCCTTCGTCTTCGGTTCGGGCATGTAGTTCTTGTAGATGCTGATGTGGAAGCATGCCTGCTGGAACTCTTCTTCCACGTCGATCTTCCCTTCCTGCACCAGGGGCAACAGGTACGCGCGCAGCCAGGCAATCTCTGTCATGGACAGACCGTGTTTGGCCAGATCGACCGCCTGTCCCGTGAGGTGAGGCGAAGCGGTGTCACCCTCTGCCGGGGCGGCGTTGCCGTTGGTGCGCAGCAGGCGCTGCTGGAACTCCACGGTGCGCACGRCTGAGTTCACCTGCAGGGGACCCCGGAAGCGGTCATAGTGCGCGCGGCCAAGGTCATTCAAGAACTTCACCGCCCAGGGGCGGGCATACCGCCTGTCACCTTCCAGACGGTCATCTACCTGCATCGCCTTGTTATCAGGCAGTGCGACCAACTGCTTGGCTTTGCGCAGACGCACAAGATCCGCATCATCCTGCACGCGTTCCAGGCCGTAGCGGTCGGCGACGACGTTCTGGCGTACCAGGATGGCATGCGAACCCAGCAGCGGCGCTGGGACGACCAGGCGGCCGCGCCGGAAGGTCAGCTTCGGCTGAGGCAGCGCTGCAGCAGGACTCTCCTCCACAAGCTCGGTACGTTTCACCGCCAGTACTGGTGGCGCCGGCAGTTCTGAGGCCGCTTTCTCTTCGATTACAGGTTTGTTCAGCGGGCGGATGGATTCGGTTTTCGCCGGAGTCAGCTTGGGGCGCTCGGCAGGGGAAACCGCCGGCTCAGCAGGCTGCGGCTGTTCCGAATCGTCCGTCTGCGAAACATGTACCACCGGTGCCGGCGCCTCGGCCTTGGGAGGCAGGTGTGTGGTCTTTTCCGGCTCAGGGGTTTCAGTTTCAGCAGGTGGACGCTTCTGCTCCAGTGACTTTCGCTGCTGGGCTGCCTTCAGAAAATCTTCGGTTGTTGCCTTCTGCCCGTCATCCTTTGCCGCAATTACAGGCTTGGCTGAAGCAGCCGGAACAGAAGCCGTCGCAAAAGGCTTGCGGACAGGTTTTGCAACCGGGAATGGGCCCGGCGCGTCGTCCGCGACAACCTCATGATGATCTCTCAGCCAGGCATGGACACGTTCCGCCGCCGCAGCCGCGGCAGCGCGATTCCCGGCCTCGTCGACAGGAGAGTGGCCGGTGCGTGTCGCCGGAGCAACGGCCTTCGGTTTTGCGGTAGCGGATGCAGACGGACGGGTGGTCGAGCGTACTGCGGGCGATCCCGCAGCGGGTTTTTTTCCCGGCTTCTTACTCGTGGGCTGCGCCGGCAATTGACCGGCGGCAGCAGCCACGAGCAAAAACACCCATCCAAGGCGACGCATACGCACAACAAAGAAGCCCGCGTCAGAGGCCAGAGCACTTTCAAGCCTACCTCCGACCCGGTAACGCAAAAAGTAACCAGAAGGATTCTGTGTAGGAATCAGTAAACACCGCCGCGCAGAGAGTTCGCCTCCCCTGCTGTCTCCGCTACGATGAAGAAGCATGCGCATTAGAGCATTTTCCCTGTTGCTGGGTAACCCGAAAGTGACGTGCAGCGGCGTTTTCATTGCGGAAAACGCCCATAGATGCGGAAACCCTACTCTACACCTGCAGGGAAAATGCTCTCCGATCTTCCGGGTCTCCTCCGTCACCTGTGCGGGCCTGTTGCTGGCTCTGACCGCCGGTCTTAGCGGCTGCGACAAACCAATGACTCCGAAAGACGTCACCTACAAGAACACCGGTAACCTCTATATCGACCGGGTTCAGCCGATCCTGCAGACCCGCTGCTACCGCTGCCACGCCGGCCTGAACCGCGAGAGCGGCCTTCGGGTCGACAGCCGCGCCTACATGGTGAAGGGCGGCAAACATGGCACGGCGCTGGTTCCCGGCGATCCGGAAAAGAGCCTCATGATCAAGCTGGTGCGGCACGAGGGGCCTAAGGACGATCCTATGCCCATGCCGAACCGTCGTGGCAAGCTTCCGGAACAGGAGATCCGCGACTTGGAGCGCTGGGTCAAAGAAGGCGCCTTGGAATAGGTCTGTGCCCCAGCCGAAAAAGGGCTCCCCAGGCAACGAAAAAGGGCTCCCCAGCGGGAGCCCCTCGTCGAAGAAATATTGGATTGCCGTCTATGCGTGGGAAACAGGCGCCTGTGGAACCGGCGCTGGTTCGGCGGCGCCTTCGGGCTTACTCGGCGCAACAGGCTTCTTGGGCTCCGCCTTCTTGGTCGGAGCCAGAATAGCGTGCAGCGTAGTGCCTTCCATGCGAGGCATAAACTCGACGATGCCGTTCTCGCCCACATCCTGGATCAGGCGGTGGATGATCTTGTAGCCAAGGTCGCGGTGCGCCATCTGGCGGCCTTTGAAGCGCAGGCTGGCCTTCACCTTATCGCCTTCCTGCAGGAAGCGGACGGCCTGGTTCTTCTTCGTCTGGTAGTCGTGCTCGTCTACCGTGACAGAGAATTTCACTTCCTTGATGGTGATGACCTTCTGCTTCTTCTTCGCAGCGCGGTCACTCTTGTCCTTCTCGTAGAGGAACTTGCCGTAATCCTGAATACGGCACACCGGGGGAACGGCGTTGGGCGAAATCTCCACCAGGTCCAGTCCGCGTTCGCGTGCGATCTTGAGGGCATCGAATGGCTGCATAATGCCGACCTGCTCGCCATTCTCGTCAATCACACGCACCTCACGGGCGCGGATTCTTTCGTTGGTGCGGATGAAACTCTTTTGCGATCGCTTGTCGTTAAACGGTGGTGGAATAAGAAGCCTCCGGGATCTAAATCTGTGGGTCTAAAATTTGACGCGGCTAGAGCGTCAAACGGCTCAGCACGCAGACGAAAGTATAACAATTTCGCAGGATGATTGGTTGGATTCCTCCATGCGGTACGCGGAAAGACCCCCTCTGCCCGAAACGGCATGGCGGCCGATGAACCAACCAGCGGAGGGTGCTTCCGCATCCCATCTCCCATCAGTACAACGTTTTATGTTGCAATGTTGATTGCCCGCTATAGGGCATGTTAGGAGTTCTGCCTGAATGAAACGCCGCATTTTGCTCGTCGATGACGAAATTGCCGTCCTCCTCACCTTAAAAGCAGTTCTGGAGATCTCAGGCTTCGACGTCGATACCGCCACCTCCGGCCTGGAGGGCCGCCACAAACTCCGCGCCAAACCGTACGACATGGTCATCACCGACATGCGGATGGAACATGAACAGGCAGGCCGCGATGTGGTCGGCTATGCCCGCGGACTGCCCACCCCTCCGGCGATTGCGCTGCTGACCGCCTTCCCCGTCGCCGACGATGACTGGCAAGAGATGGGCGCCGACAAGATGCTGGTCAAACCCATGCAAACCCGGACTCTGCTGGAACAGATTGAGGGGCTTCTCGAGAAACATCTGGCATGTACAGGAGCCTCAACCCCGGCGAAAGCGGGCAAGAAAGCCGCGAAAAAGGTTGCCGCAAAGAAAGCGGCGAAAAAAGCCGTCAAGAAGGCCGTGAAGAAAGCTGCGAAGAAGACAGTCAAAACGGTCTTACCGGCAAAGAAAGCCGCGAAAAAGACAGCTGTAAAAAAGAAGGTAGCCGCAAAAGCCGTGAAAAAGGCAGCCGGCAAGAAAGCTGCGAAAAAGCGCTAGAGCATTTTTCCTGTAGGTGTAGTGTAGGGATTCCGCAACTATGGGCGTTTTCCGCAATGAAAACGCCGCTGCACGCCCTTTCCGGGATACCCGGCAACAGGGAAAATGCTCCAGAGACAAAAGCAAAGGAGGGGAAATCCCCTCCTTTGCTTCCATCACTGCCACATCTCGCGATAATCGGCAGCATACTCCCGAAGCGACCGTGGTGTTTTCCCCGTCAGCCTCTCGAAGTCATCGGTCGGTTGTGAGAGCCTTCCGGTCCGCGTCACGCGAAACAGGCTGAGGATATAGGCGATGTATTCCTCCGGAAGCCCCGCCTGCGACAGCGTTTTGGCGAACTCATCGTCTTCCATCGATACATACCGCACCTCGCTTTGTATGGCCTGACCCAGCACAGCGGCAGCGTTGTCGTAGCGTAGAGCCTCCGGCCCGGTCAACTGGAAGATTTTGCGGTTTACGTCTTCTCTCATCAACGCCGCCGCGGCGGCCGCACCAACGTCGCGGGCGTCGATGAATGGAGTCAGAGCGTCACCCGCCGGTAGCGGCAAAATGCCGTTGTACTTGATCGGCTCTGCCCACCAGGTATGGAAGTTGTCCATGAACCAGTTCGCCCGCACGATTACCCATCGCGCAGCTTTCTGCACCATCTCTTCCACGCGGGTCAACGGTTCCTGCTGCAGGATTACGCTCGCGGAGCTGAGCAGGACGATCTTGCACCCGCGCTGTAACGCGGCTTCCAGCATGGGGAGCATCACTTCGTCTGCAGGCCCAACCGCCGGCTGTGGCTCCATCAGAAAGACGCGGTCGACATCTTTCAGCGCTTCTGTAAAGGTCGCCGGATTCCCGTAGTCGAAGCGCACGACTTCAACGCCATCCATCGCGGCAATATTCTGCGGGCTACGGCTCGCCGCACGAACATCCTGCCCGGCGATGGCAAGAGCCTTCACCACGGCTGCTCCAACTTTTCCTGTGCTTCCCGTCACCAGTGTCTTCATGCCGTCTCTCCTTGTTCGCACCGCGCAAGAGCGATGGCAAAGAACACCGTGGAGGCCAACGCCAGAATGGTTCGGGTGTGGTTCCACAGCATCCACACGTTGTAAAACGCTGCCCATGTCTGCGCCGCGTTCGCGGCATGAGCATCGGCTTTTGCCAGGGTGTCGTTCAACGGAACGTTGCATGCAAAGGTCACCGCAAGCGACAGCAGATACAACACGACAGCCGTCAGCATCGGGCCCCGGCCGTGGCGCGTCCGAATCGCGTGCGTTGCCAGCACCAGTGAAGCCAGGCCGGTGCCGAACAAAGCCAAAGCAAACCAGGGATTCTCCGCCGTAATATCGAGCTGCTGCATCGCCACCACCGCGGCATCGACAGGCAGCCGATGCAAGCCCTGCATCACGAAGTTTGAGAAGGCAAAGTAGGCTCCTCCATCGGCGGCGCTGCCGGCGATACAAAAGAGCGTCAGGGGAACGAAGACTCCTGGGTGTGTCATCACGTCTCTCCTCGTTCTTCAACCTACGGAATGCCACGCCGCGAAGACATGGGCAGGCGTCTCGCTTTCATTGCCGTCCGTCTCATTCCGGTGCTGGAGCATTTATGGGAGTTTTCCGCGATGAAAACGCCGCTGCACGCTCTTTCGGGATACCCAGCAATAGGGAAAATGCTGTAACGTCAGTTCCGTATGGGTCGCGCTGTCGACACGAATTGGATCAGTGAAATCGCGAGCAATGCCGCGGCGCTGTGCCGTACACGCACGTCCGCTCCATGGGGCATGAGCATCGCCACCTACGACGGCGTGATGTTTCACTATGTCATTGAAGGGTTCTGCTGGCTGCGCGGCTCGGTCGTGCCGACTCTCGAACTACAGACAGGTGATCTTGTACTGGTGCCACAGGGACTGGACCATGACATCCTCTCAAGCCTCGATGCCACTCCCGAACCGCTTGAGGATTTTCTGCATTGCCCGTCACGGCCTATTACAGGAGATCTTGTCAGCACGCTGCTCTGTGGTGTGTACCTCTCCGGCATCAAGATGGTCCATCCCATCCTGAGTGCATTGCCGCCGGCCATCCATTTCCGCCGCGCGGAGATCGCGAAGCACCCTTCCCTCTCAGCGGCGCTTCGTCAACTTACTACAGAGAGCGAAGCTCCGGGGCCGGGTAGTGAGACGCTGATCCAGCATCTCTTCGATGCGCTCTTCGTGTATATCGTTCGTGCCTGGTCTGCCACCATCAGCGATAACCTTCCCGGCTGGGCCGCGGCGCTTCGTGATCCCAACCTCTCCCGCGCGGTAACGGCGATTCACGCTTCGCCTGGCCGTCCCTGGACGGTACAGGCTCTCGCTGCGGAAGCCGGCCAGTCCCGGGCTGCGTTTGCTCGCCATTTCACCGCAAAGATGGGTGAGGCYCCCCTGGCCTATCTCACGCGCTGGCGTATGGTCCTGGCCGCTCGCCTGCTCCTCGGACGTGAGACCAGTCTGGCTGAAGTAGCCGAGCATGTCGGCTATGAATCAGAGTTCGCTTTCAGCCGGGCCTTCAAGCGGACCTACGGCGTCGCGCCGGCAAGCTATCGCAGAACCTGCCTTCGGGATCTGTACCTCACCCGCTGATCGCATCCCGCAGGCCAACACGTTAAACTCGCTAGATGCGAACCATCATCTCCACAGTTCTGCTTGTCATAGCAATTCCCTGTGTTCTGTTGGCAGGCATGTGGACGTGGGCCTACTTCTCCACACCTGCCGTCGTCACCGAGGCGTATAACCGCGAGCTTGCGCGCACCGCGCCAACCATCCGTACAGCGCAGGTACCGGCGGCCCTGCTGGAGCAGATCCGGACTGCCCGCCCCTTGCCTGAGGCGGCTGCGGAAGCGCTGTTCTTCTTCCCCGGCCAGTACCGTCCCAATCCGGTTCGCAATCTGCAGCGCCGCGTCTTTGCCTCCGCACTCGATCACCGTCTGAGTGAAGACGAGCAGCTACAGCTCTACGTCAATCACGCCAACTTCGGCCCGCTGCACAGCGGCCCAACGCCTGACAAGGATATCGTCGGTTTCGCAGCCGCCTCCCAGGCGTATTTCGATAAACCGCTCACCAATCTAGCTCCGGAACAATTGCAAGCTCTGCTCGACGCGCTGCAGCACAAATCCATACAATCTGCTCCATGAGTGCGGAGTTTACGTCGTTCGATCTCTCGACCATGACGCCCGGCGGTGTCTATAAGCTACTGGCTTCCCTCGTAGTGCCGCGGCCCATCGCCTGGGTCGTCTCGCATTCGCCTACGGGGCATTTGAACGCAGCGCCATTCTCGTTCTTCAATATGCTGGCGTCCGACCCGCCAGTCGTTGGCGTTGGATTTGGAATGCACTCCACTGGGGCGGACAAGGATACCTACACCAACATCATTGCGACCGAAGAGTTCACCGTTCACATCGTGACCGAAGAGACTGCCGAGGCGATGAATATCACGGCAGTGGAGGCTCCTCATCACGTCAACGAGATTGAGCTTGCCGGTCTGACGCTGGCCCCCGGTGTGGCCGTGAACACCCCACGCATCCTGGAGTCTCCGGCTGCCCTGGAGTGCCGTCTGCTGCAGACCATCCAGCCCGGCCGCACAAGCAAGATCATTCTCGGTGAGGTCGTTTATGCTCACGTCCTGACCAGCGCCTTCTCTGACCTGGAGAAGTTGAACATGGACGTCCACGCAATTCACCAGATCGGCCGCATGCAGGGTGGCCTCGGCGGCGGCTATACGCGTACCCGCGATACCTTCGATATCCCGCGGCCGGTGTGGAGAGAGCGCTCCTAGTTGCTGGTTGCTAGCTGTTGTAACGTGGCCACGGGATTGGGTGCCCCATCCATCGCATCGCGATGGGTGGGAGGTCTCGCGAAGCGAGATCGCTTTTCTTACCTTGGGC